>JAIYBS010000216.1 GCA_027488415.1 Planctomycetaceae bacterium
ACGGGGTCGTGCGGCGGCGATCGAGGCTGTGGTGGGCCGGCGGCGGCAGCGACCGCACCGGCTGGGTGATCGAGCGCGAGGACATCGACGCGCTCCGGAGGCTCAGGGAGATCGCGACCTCGGCCCGGACGACCGACGACGACAGCGCCGTGGCCGCACCCGGATGGACGATCCGTGCGATGGGCGATCGGGAGACCGCCTATCGCGCCGTCCCGCGGGACCGCATGCCGCCCCTTGCCGGCAGAGCCTGGACCGGCTCGGTCGAATGGCCGCTTCGTGCCCGCGGGACGCCGGAACGGGCCCCGCGCCGGATCTATCGGCTGGAGTTCCCGGACTGAAATCTTCCGAAATCGTGGCTTCCGGTGATCCAGCTGCCCCGCGGATCACGCCTCACCTCGTGGAGGCAGGACAAGGTCCCGCGTCGCGTAGTTCGGCGCGCCCTGCCCATGGATCGATCGGACCATCCCACCCACCCCGTCGACTCGCACGCCTCTGAGCACACCGCTCGCGTGCTTCCCCGCCCCGCCCGCCGCGCGACCGCCGAGTTCGCGCATGCGCTCGTCCGCTACGGACGGGCCGAGCACGAGTGGCTGCAGACGGACCGCGAGGGCCTCCCCGAGTTCGAGCACTGCTCGGCGCGGATGGTCGTGCTCTCGAACCGCGTGCTCGCCTCCACCGACGACGCGACGATCGAGATCGAGCTGGTGGTGGCCCGCGGGCACGCGGAGTGCACGCTCGACCTGCTCTACCGTCTGCCGGAAGGCAGCTGGCTGACCGCGGACGACGCGTGGGACTGGCCGCTGCTCGACGCCGTCCCCGAGGGACGCGAGTGCCGGACGCGCATCGAGCTCCCGGACGGGCGGGTGCGCATCAACGCGCGGCTGGCTGCAGGCGGCCGGCTGTGCGCGCGGCTCGTCGCTGCGGCGGAGTGAATTCTGCCGCCAGGGCGCGAAGCGCCGCGGACATCTCGTGCGCGGAGGCGAACCGCGACTCGGGCGACTTCTCGAGCGCGCGTCGGAAGAAGTCCACCGCCGGGTGGCCGGCCGGAACGGCGCCGACCACGTCGATCGCGAGCGCCGGTTCGGCGATGATCGCGCGAAGGGTCTCCGCGGAGGTCTGCCCGTGCAGGTCGTACGGCAGACGGTTCGCGACCAGCTCGTAGGCGACCACCGCCAGCTGATAGAGGTCCGAGCGCTGATCGGCGTGGCGCGAGTTCCCGCCCGCCTGCTCGGGGCTCAGGTAGCTGAGCGTGCCAACGATCTGGCCAGTCAGCGTGTGCTCCTGCCGCGAGTGCATCTCGCCCTCGGTGACGCGCGCGGCGCCGAAGTCGATCAGCCGGGCACGGCCCGCCGTGTCGACCAGCACGTTTCCGGGCTTGATGTCGCGGTGCACGATGCCGTACGCGTGCGCGACCGCGAGCGCCTCCGCGACCGACGCGCACATCTCGAGCCGGCGTCGCACCGGGACGCGCTGCTCGCGGCAGTGCCGGCGGATGTCGAGGCCGTCCACGAAGTCCATCACCAGGTACGCGGTGCCGCCGTCGAGCGTTCCCGCCGCGCGCAGCGAGACGAGGGAGGGATGACGCAGCTTCGAGAGGAGGCGCCACTCGCGGCGGAACCGCGCAGCGGCGCTGCGGCCGGAGCTCGCGAGGTGGACGAGCTTGATCGCGACGAGGTCGCCGGAGTCTCGCTCGCGGCAGAGGTGGACGACGCCGACGCCGCCGCGCCCGAGCTCGCGGACGAGCTCATAGCCGGCCGGGATGGAGAGCACGGGCGACGGAGGCGCAACCTCCACGCCGGCGCAGTCCCACGCGGACCCGGACCCCGCGTCCGCGACGAGCAGCGAGCGGACGAGCTCCATGAGCGCGGCATCGCCGCCGCAGGAATCCTCGACGAACGCGGCGCGCTCGTCCTGCGGCATGTCGCACGCGCAGGTGAAGATCGCGCGCGCCCGGCGCAGTCGATTCGCTCGCGCCGGGTCACCCGCGCGTCCCTCTGAAGCTGGCTTGATCTCGATCATCCCTTTGCTCCCGTTTCCCGTGCCCCGGACCATCGGTCCCGGCCCCGAAGGCCCCCGGAACCGCCCTCCATGGCGCAAACCCGCCGTCAGCGGGCAGCGCTTCCCTCCTGCGCATCGTCGTCGGCGTCGCTGAACTCGATGCCGAGCTTCTGCGCGAGGAACGCGCGGCCGAACCGCCAGTCTCGGTTCACCGTCGGGCGCGACACGCCGAGCGCCTCGGTGATCTCCGCCACGGTCATTCCCGCGAACACCTTGCACTCGAGGACGCGCGCCGCGCGCTCGTCCATCTCGGCGAGCTCCGCGAGCGCCTCGTCGATCGCCAGCACGTCGGCCGGGTCGACCGTCGATGCCGCGACAAACGCGAGCGCCGCGTCGCCGGCGCGGCGCGAGGCACCGCGCTTGGCGGCGCCGCGCGATCGCGCATGGTCGACGAGCACGCAGCGCATCGCGTGCGCCGCGACGGCCAGCAGGTTGCTCGACGACGCGAACTCCGATGCGTCACGGTGCGCCAGGCGCAGGAACGCCTCGCTCACGATCGCGGTCGGCTGCAGCGTGTGGCTCGCGCGCTCCTGGCGCATCAGCACCGAAGCCATCGAACGCAGCTGGGGGTAGATCTCGCCGAAGCCGTCGGCGATCGAGCGAAGGCTGGAGCCGCCGCGAAGGGCGACCTCGCTGCCCGGGGCGACTCCGCGCGCGCCGCGAGACGCGACAGCACTGCCCGGTCCACGCAGCGGGACAACAGCCACTTCCTTTTCCTCTGCCTGAATCGAACTGCTCAATGGAGTTTCCCTCCTCCGAGCGCGACAGTAACCCCGATCGGGCGCGAGTCAAACAATCACGGGGATCGTTCCTCGAAACGAATCAGATGTCTCGCGGCCACGGAACCTTGCACGAGAACGCTGTACTCCGCATTCATCGCGAGGTTGTTTTCTCCAGAGAAATACACTTACAGCAGGATGTGTGACCACAACACGCTGTGAGCATCGAACTTACGTTCGATCGTGCAGTCGTAACTCAGCCACGGAAAACAGCTCGGCCGCAGTCCTGCTTTCCCTGAGTCAGGACTGCGGCCGTTTCTCTGTTCGCTCGCACTGACGCGCGAGAAGCTGCGTTCGCAAGCCGGGTTGCGTTTCCAGGACGGGTTCCCTGTCGTCCCAGACCGGCTGCGTTCAGTTCAACGAGACAGGCGGCAGGGAACGTGAGTTCGGATCATCGATCGCCGGAAACTTCGACGGGTTCGTGCGCGCCGGCACGGATCCGCGCGAGTGAAGCACGCCGGACCGCGACCCCGAACCGCAAAACGCCGCACGCGCGCCGTGAGGCGCGCGTGCGGCGTGAGAAGGATGGCGGGGGAAGATCGTGAAACCCGCCTTGTGCCCTTGAAGGCGCAATCCCGCGGCGAAGAGGATCACGCCTCGGCGACTTTTTCCAGAAAGTCTGCCTCCGGTTGCCGCTCCCTACACTCACCCCCATGAATCCCTCGCTCTGGGCTCCCTGGCGCATGGCCTACATCCGGCGCCTCGAGTCGCAGGCCGATGCCGCGCGAGCCGCGCCGGCCGCCGGGACGCCGAACTTCCTCGCCACCTACTGGGCCCACCCCGAGCGCGACCGCGAGCAGTTCGTGGTGCACCGCGACCACAAGGGGATGATCCTGCTGAACCGCTACCCGTACACCAACGGTCACCTGCTGGTGGCGCTCGGCGAGGCGCAGCCCACCATCGACCGATACGCGCCGGAGGATCGCGCGCACTTCTGGCAGCTGATGGAGCGGGCCATGGACATGTGCCAGCGGACGTTCGACCCGCAGGGAATGAACGTCGGCCTCAACCTCGGTCGCGCCGGCGGCGCCGGGCTGCCGGAGCACCTGCACGGCCACGTCGTGCCGCGCTGGGCCGGCGACACGAACTTCATGAGCGTGCTCGGCGGCGTGCGGATGATCCCCGATTCGCTCGAGGCCGCGTATGCGGCGTACACTTCGCGCTGAACGGCGGGGTCCGACCCCCTCGGGAGCAGGTTCGGCGCCTATTTGCTCGAACCGATGCGAACCCCAAGGGATCGCCCCTCAATTGCTGCGACGATGGCCAAGCCTCCTCTGAGTGGAAGGCCGGGATCGACGGCAGGCGAACCCACCTACGCTTGGGGTTCGAGCTTCGCGCTGGCCGGCCCCCGGCGGGGTCGGGCCTCGCCGTTCATCCCCTTCCCCGTCCGATGAAGCACGCCGCACATCCACGCTCGCTGGTCGACCTGTTCGCCGGCTGGCTGTGGAGCTTCCATCCCCGCAACCTGCCGCCGATGCAGCGCGCCAACTACGCGCGCGAGCTGCTGTCGTGGGCGTTCCTGCCGATCATGCTCGGCGCGATCGAGGGCGGCACGATGTCGGTGCTGGTGAAGAAGGCATGGACGGGCGTGCCCGGCATCTCGCCGGAGCTGCTCGACTTCGCGGTCGCCTTCGTCAGCGCGGCGCCGAACTTCGCGAACCTCACGAGCTTCATCTGGGCGCGCATCAGCCGCGGCCGCGACAAGATCGCGTTCATCTCGTCGATCCAGATCGTCACCTGCGTGTGCGTCGGGCTGGTCGCGGCCATGCCCGTGAACGCCTGGGGCCTGCTCGGCACGTGCCTGCTGGTGATGGTGGCGCGCGCCACGTGGACGGGCGTCATCACGGTGCGCAGCGCGGTGTGGCGCCAGAACTACCCGAAGGAGCGCCGCGCGAGCATCGCGGGCAAGATGGCCACGGTGCAGAGCCTGATGCTCGCGCTCGCGGGGTGGATCGTCGGCGCGAGCATGGACTTCAGCCCCGAGAGCTTCCACGTCACCTTCCCGGTGCTCGCTGCGGTCGGCCTCTACGGCAACAACATCTTCCGCGGCGTGCGGCTGCGCGGCGCCGGCAAGCTCGCCCGCAGCGAGCGCGCCGAGGGCGGCGACAACGAGGTCACCGCGAACCCGGTGCGGACAGCCGCCATGGCGGGCGACGCGCTGCGCACGAACTGGAAGGTGCTCGTCGACGACGGGGACTACCGCG
This sequence comes from Planctomycetaceae bacterium, assembly GCA_027488415.1. Lineage (GTDB taxonomy): Bacteria > Planctomycetota > Phycisphaerae > Phycisphaerales > SM1A02 > UBA966. The sequence continues at coordinate 5,042 of JAIYBS010000216.1, forward strand.
AGTTCATGGTGTGGATGTTCGTCTTCGGCCTCGGCAACCTGATGATCGGCGCGCCGCAGGCGATCGTGCTCGAGGACGGCCTCAACGCGAGCTACCTCGAGGCGATCCTCGCGACGACGGTGATCCCGCTCGTGACGATGCCGCTCGCGATCCCCGCGTGGGCGCGCCTCCTCGACCGGGTGCACATCGTCCGCTTCCGCGCGATCCACGCCTGGAGCTTCGTCACCGCGGCAGGCGTGCTCTGGCTCGCGGCGTCGATGGGCCAGCTGTGGCTCTTCTACGTGGCCGGCGCGCTGATGGGCGTGGGCTTCGCGGGCGGCTCGCTCGCCTGGAACCTCGGCCACCAGGACTTCGCGCCGCCCGAGCGCGACGCCCTCTACATGAGCGTGCACGTGACGCTGAACGGGATCCGCGGGGTGATCGCCCCCTTCGCGGCGGTCGGCCTCTACAAGTGGCTCGGCTCGTACGGACACGCGAACCTGACCTTCGGCATCTGCTTCCTGGTGAACGCGATCGGGGCGCTCGGCTTCGTGTTCCAGTGGCGGGGCATGCGGCACCGCAACGTGGCCTTCACGCGCGCCGGCGGCAAGCACTCGATCGACCGCAACGCGAACGTCAACCAGTTCCACGCGTCCATCGACCGCGGGGACTGAGACGCGCCCCGGACGCGCGGGTCGAAGCCGCGCTTATCGGCGGTCGTCCCCCGCGCGGCAATCGCCCCGCTCGTGCCCGCGGCGCATCGCGGTATCCTCCGAAATTCTCCCCCCGGCGCCGTTGCCGGGGACCACGCACCGCCGGATCGGGACGCGCGTCCCGACGGCAAGCCACGCACTCCAGAAAGACATCATGGTCGACTACAACCTGATCGAGGACATTGGCCTCGACGCCACTGAACTCGAATCGCTCCTCTCCGGAATCTCCTCGGGCACCGCGACGGGCGGAGCCGAACCCAAGGCCATCGAGCCGGGCGCCATCCTCAAGGGTCGCGTCGTCGGCATGTCCGGTGACTTCGTCATCGTCGACGTCGGCCTGAAGAGCGAAGGTCAGGTCGACAAGGCGGAGTTCGAGGACACCGGCGTCAGCGTCGGCGACGAGGTCGAGGTCCTCCTCGAGCAGATGGAGGACGCCGAGGGCGCGGTGGTGCTCTCGAAGCGCAAGGCCGACCGCATCCGCGGCTGGGAGCAGATCCTGGTCACGCGCAAGGAAGGCGACGTGGTGGAGGGCAAGGTCCTCCGCAAGATCAAGGGCGGCCTGCTCGTCGACATCGGCGTGCCGGTCTTCCTGCCCGCCTCGCAGGTCGACGTGCGCCGTCCCGGCGACATCGGCGACTACGTGGGCCGCAACGTGCGCGCGTCGATCCTCAAGATCGACGAGGAGCGCAAGAACATCGTCATCAGCCGCCGCAAGCTGATCGAGGAGGAGCGCGAGGCCGCCAAGAGCAAGCTGCTCGGCGCGGTCAAGGAGGGCGACATCGTCCGCGGCACCGTGACGAACATCGCCGACTTCGGCGCGTTCATCGACCTCGGCGGCCTCGACGGCCTCCTGCACATCACCGACATGAGCTGGGGCCGGGTGAACCACCCGACCGAGATCGTGAAGATCGGCGACGAGGTCGAGGTCAAGATCCTGAACATCGACCGGGAGCGCGAGAAGATCGCCCTCGGCCTGAAGCAGAAGGAGACCTCGCCCTGGGAGGAGATCGAGAAGAAGTACCCGGTCAACAGCCGCGTCAAGGGCAAGGTCGTCAGCCTCATGTCCTACGGCGCGTTCGTCGCGCTCGAGGAGGGCATCGAGGGCCTCGTGCACGTCAGCGAGATGAGCTGGACGCGCCGCGTCAACCACCCGTCGGAGCTGGTCAACGTCGGTGACGAGGTCGACGTGGTCGTCCTCGACATCAACAAGGACAAGCTCGAGATCTCGCTCGGCATGAAGCAGACCGAGGTCAACCCGTGGGAGCTCGTCGCCGACAAGTACCCGCGCGGCTCGGTCATCGAGGGCAAGGTCCGCAACCTCTCGAACTACGGCGCGTTCGTCGAGATCGAGCCGGGCATCGACGGCCTGCTGCACGTCAGCGACATCAGCTGGACCAAGAAGGTGGCGCACCCGAACGAGCTCTACAAGAAGGGCGACACGGTGCAGTGCGTGATCCTCGAGGTCGACCAGGAGAAGCAGCGCATCGGCCTGGGCGTCAAGCAGCTGACCGAGGACCCGTGGACCGAGGCGATCCCGAGCGCGTACCGCCCGGGCATGATCGTCAAGGGCAAGGTCACGAAGATCGCCAACTTCGGCGTGTTCGTCGAGCTCGAGGAAGGCCTCGAGGGCCTGCTCCACATCAGCGAGCTCTCCGACCAGAAGGTCGAGAACCCGCAGGACGTGGTCAAGCCCGGCCAGGAGGTCGAGGTCAAGATCCTGCGCGTCGACACCGACGACCGCAAGATCGGCCTCAGCCTCAAGCGCGCGCAGTGGGGCTCCACTGCCGACGAGGAGGCCGGCCAGCGCCGCAGCCGCGAGAGCGGCTCGCGCCCGACCCGCGGCGGCATGGACGACCACGGCTCGCTCGGCACGAGCAAGATCAAGTTCTGATCTCGCCCGCATCACCAGTCACTTCCCGCAGGCGCCCGGATCCCGGGCGCCTGCGGTGTTTCCGGGGAGCATCGCGCGGCCGAGCGATCGCGGGCCGGCCGCCCGCGGCCCCGCGGCATCGCCAAAACGACCGGCGCGCGGACTTCGTCCGCGCGCCTGGGACTCGCCGCAGAAGCGACGGTCTTGAAGAGGTCGAGCGCGCTCAGCAGAGCGCGAGGTACGAGAAGAGCGCCAGGACGAGGATGCGGCGAGCGTTCTCCTCGACCGAGATCACGTGGTTGGCTGCAATGGCGACTGCGCGCATGGGGTCATCTCTTCTTCGTTGTGGTGGCTTGCGGCGCGGGGGACGGCTGGCTGCCGTGGACCCCCCCGCGCTACGATGAGAGTCTTCCCCGATACGCGCCGCACGTCCATCGTGGTGAGCCACGAACCGACGGAAAGGCGGCAAATCGGATGGATTATGCGGTCTTTACCCCGGACAAACATTGTTCTCGGACTTCTGCTCGCCCTCGCGATGGCGCAGAT
>JAIYBS010000363.1 GCA_027488415.1 Planctomycetaceae bacterium
CCGGAGCGCCTCGACGCGCTTCAGCATCGGGTCCACCGTCACGCGGTGTACGAGGCGAAGCACCTGGTCGGCCGCGCCCTCGCCGGAGAGCGTCGCGCGGAGCTCGACGAAGTCCGGCTCGTCGCGCATCGCGCGGGGCAGCGCGAGGCGGGTCATCTCCTGTCGCGCGGGCGACTTCCGCACCACGGCCGCGCCGGTCGCGACCATGAGGTCGCGGATCCCGGTCTCCTCGGCGATGCGGTTGAGGCGCGCGCGGAGCGCGGTGTCGACGGCGTCGGTCCGCTCGCCGAGCGTGCGCTCCACGGCGGCGGCGAGGCGCCGGTCGAGCTCGGGGCGCTTCTCGCGCTCGCTGCGCACGGTGCGGAGGAAGTCCGCGGACCGCGCGATGTCCGCCTCGGCGGCGGCACGGTCGAAGCCCGACAGTCCGGTCATGCGGCCCGAGTGCACGAGCCATCCCGCGGTCGCAGCGATCGCGCAGGCGGCGCCGATCGCGACCGGGCCGCGCGCGCGTGCGGGCAGGACCGCGTCGGCGCGGTCACGCAGGCGGGCGAACGCCGCGGCGATCCGGCTCATCGGGCACCCCCGCGACGCGAGACGGAGGCCTTCGCGGGCTGCTCGACGGGCGGTCCGTCGGGCGCGTCGATCACGAGCTCGAGCGCCACCGGCAGGCGGCGCCCGGCCTTGCCCTCGGTGCTCGTCGAGCGGACCGTGAAGTCGCGCTTCGAGACGAGCGCCTCACGCAGCGCGTCCGCCGTCGAGCGGTCCGCGGCCTCGGCGTCGAGCGCGATCCGCGCGCCGGCGGGCAGGCGCATCGATCCGTCCTTCGCGAGCTCGACCTCGTCGCCCATCGACTGCCCGTTCCATCCCGCGAGCACGATGCGCGACGGATCGGGGGCGAACGACGTGAGGTAAAGCATCGAGTCGAGCCACGTGGGCTGCGCGGCGGACCACGCGTCGAGGTGCCGCGCGCGGAGCTCGTCGCGCTTGAACGCGCGGTGCTCGGCGAGTGCGCCCTCGGCCTTCTCGCGCAGGTCGGCGCGGCGCGACTCGATCGACGAACGGTCCTTCCTGCCGACGGTCCAGCCGACGGAATACGCGAGCGCGATCAGCGCGACCGCGGCGTACGCGCGCATGCGGCGGCGCGCCGCGAGGTCGGGCGTGCGGCGCGGCGACGCGAGGTCGATGCGCGAGGCGGAGCGCGGCGACTCGAGGAGGAGGCCGACCAGCGGCCAGGCCGCGCCGGGATCGACGTCGCATCGGACCGCCGGGTGCGAGCCGAGTGCGGAGGTCGGCACGCCGAGGTCCGCGCCGAGCGAGTCGGCGACGGCGGCGGCGGTGCTGGCCGCGCCGATCACGACCGCGGACGCGGGCTGCTCGTCCGGCTGCTGGAGGCGGAATCCCGTCCAGGACCGGCGCGCCTCGGTCGCGCTCGCCTCGAGGCTCGGGTCGGCGATGGACGCGCCGCGCGTCGCGCGCAGGCCCGACGCGGCGGCGACGACGAGCTCGGCCGAGTCCCCGGCGAGGTCGATCGCCGCGACCGATGCGCCGTCGACCGAGAGCGCGGCCAGAAGGTGCGCCGTACCGCAGGTCCGCGGCGCCACGCGGTCGATCGCGATCCGTGCGGCACCGGCGATCGCGCGCAGCGATGCCATCTCGGCGGCGGGGACCGCGACGGCCCAGCAATCGGCGGCATCGGCGCCGCCGAGCGAGAAGTCGATGGCGGCGTCGGCGCCGACGGCGGCCTCGCGCAGCATCGCGAGCCGCACCATGCCGGGAAGCTCGTGCGAATCCGCGGCGGGGATCGCGATGCGCTTGAAGGCCACGCGGTCGCGCGAGACGGTCCAGGTCGCGCGGTCGGCGCGGATGCCCGCGTCACGGAGCGCGCCCGCCACGAACGCACCGAGCGCCGCGTCGCCGCCCTCGATCGCGTCCGCGGGGATCGCAACGTCGACCGCGCGGACGACGACCGCGCGTCCGCGCTCCACGGACGCCTCCACGGCGCGGAGGCGCCGGTGGCCAAGATCGATCGCTGCCTGGGTCTTCACGAGGTTCAGGGCGCGGATTCGCCGCGGCGTCTCCAGCGTCCCGACAGCCCACCTGTCGAGGCACCGGACCGCGGGGCCCGCTCCCCGTCCCTACCGGAAGCCTCACCGCCGGATGCATCTTCGGGCTCGGTGGCCGGTAAGTCCCGGGAACGATCCCACGAGGAGCCGCCGAAGGCATCCGGGGACTTTTCCCACTGCTTGGAGCGCCGCTCGCGCTCGGCGCGGTCTCGCGCCTCGCGCCGCTGCCGCTCCTCCTGCCCGAGCGACTGCCATTCCTTGGAGCGCTTCGCGCGGTCCTCGGCCTCGCGCTGCCCGAGCGACTTCCAGTCGCGCGACCGCTGCTCGCGTTCCTCGCGCTCACGGTCGGCGAGCGTTCGCCACTGCGACGACTCGCGCTCGCGGTCCTCCTTCTCGCGGTCGGCGAGGGTCCGCCACTCGCGCGGCTTCCGCGCCTCGCGACGCTCGTCCTCGCGGGCCTTGATGCGGTCGGAGGCCTGCTGGGCGGATTCCGTCGCCTTCGACTTCCATTCGCGCGCCTGCCACTGCCGCGACTCGGGGTCCCCGCCTCGCGCGGGCGCGCGCGGGGGTTCGGCGGCGGCCGGCTCGGCCGCGGGCTCGACGCCGGGATCCTCGCCCGGCGTCTCGACCATCACCTCGTCCATCGCCTCGCCGGCCATCGCGTCGTCGCCCGCGGCATCGGCGAAGGCCTCGTCCTCGAGCTCCGCATCGCTCACTTGCACGGCTGCCGGGTCGGCCTTCTCGGCATCGGACTCCTCGCGCTCCTCCTCCGCGAGCGCGGCGGCGACCGGAAGCAGCGTGCAGTCGCGGAGCGCGGCAAAGCGCGGCGGCTCCTCCGCGAGGTCGACCACGGCCTCCCACACCTCGATGCCGCGCATGGAGCCGTCGCCGCCGGGCGAATCCGGCATCACCGAGCCGGTCGCCACGCGGACGCGCCAGAGCCAGCTGCGCGGGCAGAGCATCGGCACGGCCGCCTCGAATTCCTCGGGCGTCAGCGCACTCGACGAGAGCAGCCACCCGAGGTTCGACCGCTCACCCGCCGCGAGCGAGCCGCGCGCCTGCACCACCTTCGCCGCGAGCTCCGCGCCGAGGCCGGGCACCGCGCGCAGCACCTCCTCGGGCGCGCTCGAGACGTCGACGAGCCCGCGCTCGACGGCCGAGTCGCCGGCGACGACCGCGTCGAGCACCTCGCCCCATCGCTCCGGCGGCACCTGCGAGAGGCGCATCGCGCGCACGAGGTCGCCCTGGTGCGCGGGCGCCGCGCCGGCGAGCGAATCGCGCATGCGCGCGCCGGTGCCCGATCCGGCGATGCCGTCGATCGCGGCGACGGCATCCTCGCTCCATTCGCCGACGGGCACGCGGTCCACGACCTGGCCGCGCACGACGCCGAGCGCGCGCTGCGCGGGAAACGGCGTGGCGACGTCCGCCACCGCGAGCGCGCGGACGCGGCCGCGGATCGCGCCCTTGGCGCCGCCGCCGTCATCCTGCAGACGTCGGACGCCCTCGGCGATCCCCGAGGCGACGGGGCCGATGACGCGCGACGCGGTGAGGCCGGAGGACGGGTCGACGATCGACTCGATCGCGTCCGACGCCTTGCCGCGCGCGACGGCGGCGGCGGCGGCGCGCGGCTCGAGGACGCCGGTTGCCTCGAGCACGCCCGGCTCGACGGTCGCGAGCGAGAATTTCGCCATCTCCGGCGCGACGACCTCGCCGGTCGGCCCGACCGGCAGGAGCCGCGCGATCGCCTGCTCGCCGTCCTGATCGAAGAGCAGGATCTCCGCGGGAATCTCCGGCGACTCGCCCTCGGCGACGGCCTGCCGCTGGTCCCCGAGCATCGCGGCAACGGCCTGGCACCCGCTCCACGCGGTCGCGCGCTGCTGCGTCCGGTCGCGCATCGCGGCGAGCCCGGCGTGCTCCGCCTCGCCCGCGGCCATCAGCCCGGACGCGACGATCGCCGCGACCGCGAGCACCACGAGCACCGCGAGCATGAGTACGCCGCGCCGGGCGCCGCGCATGCGCGTGCGACGGTTGCGGCGGCTCACGGCGCGCCCCCGATTCCCGCGACGGACGCGCCCGTCGCGTCAGGTACCGCGATGGTCCGCACGCGGTCCGGCACGCCAAGACCCTGCACCGCCTCGTCGTCGAGCGGCTCGTCCTGCGATTCGCCGCGGGCGCGATCGAGACCGTCGCTCGCGGCCGCCTGCTCGCCGAACCACAGCGCGACCTCGACCGCCGCCGGGAGCGAGCCGCCCGCGAGCGAGTCGAACGAGTCCGACCAGCCATCCTCGGTCCAGTAGCGGATGCGCATCGCCCGCACGCGCGCCGGCAGCACGCTCGACGTGCCGCCGCGGCCGACGACCACGCTGCCCGCGCTCTCCGTCACCTGCGTCGCGGAGAGCGGCGCAAACGCGGCGCGCGCGAGCTGGCGAACGCTCCCGCTGCCCGCGTCGGTGCGCGACGAGAGCACGCGGATCGATCGATCCGTCCCGCTGACGCCCGCGCCCATGCCTCCGCCGTCGACCACCGCCGTCTGCAGCGCCGACTCGAGCGCGCCGAACAGCGCGTCCGCGGACCGCGTGCGTGCCGCCGTGCGCGCGACGAACGACCGCGTGCGCGAGAGGTCCTCGGCGAACATCGCGAGCGCGCCGAGGAGGAGCACCAGCATGCCGACCGCGACCAGCGCCTCGAGCAGCGTGAATCCGCGGCGCGCGCGGCCGACGGCGGGAACGCGGCGCGCACCGGTCACCGCGCCACCTCCGGACGGTCCGCGCCGGCACCGCCGTCGCCGCGTACGAGCTGCCGCAGCACCGCCGCGCGCACCGGATCGTCGCCGGTCGCGGCGGACCGCTCCTCGTCGAACACCTCGACCACCGCGAGCGCGAGCCCCGGGAAGTCGCACGGCTCGAGCCGCCACTCGACGCGCATCCCCTCGACCGCGAGCGACACGTCCTCGTCCCCCGGGATTCCGGCCTCGATGCGGGCCATCTCGCTGCGCGCGAGGTCCATCGCGAGCGACCGTCGCGCCGCGCGGCCGGCATCGACCACCGCCCCGTCCACCACGCCGAGCACGACGATCCCCGCGAACGCGAACACCGCGGTCGCGAGCAGCACCTCGAGCAGGATCGACGCGCGGCGCCTCACCGGCGCGGCTCCGACCGGCGCACCTCGCCGAGCAGCGGGTCGATCGAGATGCGCGACACGCGCGCGCCCGCGGAGATCCACAGCTCGCGCACCGCGGCCGCGCTTCCGTCCGGCAGGAAGAGCGCGATGCGCTCCTCGCCCGGGTCGCTCGCGAACTCGTTGCGCTCGTCAACGGCGGCGGGCTGCTCGAGCGACGCGATCACGCCGCGCTCGAGCGCGACGGAAGCCCACGGCTCTGTAATCTCGGTGTCGAGCCCGGCGTCGAACCCCGCGCCGCCGTCGCCGCCGCCCGCGTCGACCTCGACGCCGGCACGGGCGCCGACCTCCGCCACGCGCTTCTCCATCTCGCGCTTCAGCCGCTGCGCCTTGCGCGACCCGCGGAGCGCCTGCTCCATGCCGTCGACGCTCGCGATCCCGTCGGCACCGTCCTCCGCCTCGCGCAGCAGGTCCACCGCGCGGGCCTCGATGCGGGTCCCGTCGTCGGCGATCACGAGCTCGACCACGCGCCCCTCGCGCTGGGCCCACGCGCGCGCGCTCATCGCCTGCGCGACCGCGCCGTCGGCGGATCCCTCGAACGCCTGGCGCTCGAGCACCTGGCCGCCGTACGGAAGCGCGATCGCCGCGAGCGCGACCAGCACGCCCACGACGACGAGCAGCTCGATCAGCGTGAATGCGCGGCGGGCGCGCACGGCGTCACCGCGGCGCGCCGCCCGACGCGGACGACGAGCCTGCGCCACCTGAGAAGTCGCCGAAGTCGCCCTCGGGGTTCCCCTTGCCCTTGGCGAGCGAGATGTCGTCCTCGGTGCCTTCCTGTCCGTCGGGCCCGACCGAGACGATGTCGAAGCCGATGGCCACGTCCTCGGCGGGGAAGACGTAGACCCACTCGTGGCCCCACATGTCCTTCGGCACCGCGGTCTCGAGGTACGGCCCGGCCCAGCTGGCGGCGACCTCCTCGTCGAGCGCGCTCTTGTCCCAGAGGACGACGATGCCCTCCTCCTGGGTGGGGAGGCGCTTGACGTCGTTCTTGAACATCATGAGCGCCTTCTTGATCGCCTGCATCTGCACGGTCTGCGTGCCCTCGTACGCCTTGTCGGACTGGCCGCTCAGGTTGTAGAGGACGATCCCGCCCAGCGCGAGGAGGATGCCGATCACGATCAGCAGCTCGAGGATGGTGAAGGCGCGACGGGTACGGCGGGTGGCGGTGTGGCGCATGCGGGTCTCCTGCTCGGAGTGGATACCGGGATGCCCCGGCCGGGTTGCGGCCGGCGGGCGGGCTGCGTCCCGGGAGCCTCGGGGCGGCATGCCCCGCCCCTCCGCCGCTCAGCGCGTGCGTTCGCGGACCTCGTCGAGGTACCCCTGCCACTCGTCGGCGGTCTCCTCGTCGGGCCCTAGGGAAATCGCCTCGGTGATGTCCTTCGCGCCGGCGTCGGCGTCGCCCAGCTCCGCGGAGGCCAGGCCGCGGAGCACCAGCGCGGTGCCCCGCAGGTAGCGGCCGTACTCGTCGGCGTCGAACTCGCCGAGGAGGACGCGCTCGGCGATCGCCCTGCACTTGGCGGGCTCATCGTCGTCGAGCCACAGCCCGGCGACCCCGAGCTCGGACGACGGGTCGACGGGAAGCCCGAGCTCGCGGCACTCGGTGACGAGCGCGTCGGCGGAGCGGGCGTCCTCGGCCGCGACCGCGCGCTCGATGCGCACCATGAAGACGAGCGCGCGCGCCTCCGGCGTTCCGCTGCGCGACTCGAGGGCGCGGGCGATCTCCTCGGCTCGGTCGTAGTCCTCGTTCTCGAGCGCGCCCTCGATCTCGAGCTCCTCGAGCGTCAGCGCCTCGTCGCCGCCCTGCGGGGCCGCGGCCGCCTGGCCGCGGGCGGTGCGCGCCGCGGCACGCGCGGCACCGATCGCGGGAACGAGCGAGCCGATCAGCAGCACGCCCGCGAGCATCAGCGCCAGCACCAGCGACGTCAGGCACCCCGCGCCGAAGCCGATCCAGAAGCGGCCCTTTCGCTCCGGGCTCGTTGCGTTCGGGGGAACCACCGGGGGCGTGCCGTGCGTCGTGCTCACGGCGCGGATCGTATCCGCCTACGCCTGCCCGCCGAGCTGAAGCATCGGCAGCACCAGCGCGAGGAAGATCGAGAGCACCACCGTCGCGAGGAAAAGGAGAAGCGCGGGCTCCATCAGCTTCACGGCCACCGCGAGCGTGCGGTCGACGCGCTTCTCGAGCGTGTCCGCCACGCCGCCGAGCACCGAGGGCAGGTTGTTCGAGCTCTCGCCCACCGAGATCATCTCGACCACGTCGGGCTCGAAGAATCCGCTCTGCGCGAGCGGCTCGGCGAGCGGCTCGCCGCTGCGCACGGCGTCGATCGCGTGGTCGACGCTGTCGACGAGGCGCGGGTGGCCGGCCGCGTCGCGCGCGATGGTCATCGCTTGCAGCAGCGGGATCCCGTTCGCGAGCAGCGTGCCGAGCACGCGGGTGAACCGCGCCACGCACACCGCGCGCACGAGCGATCCGTACTGCGGCACGCGGAGCTCCGCGTCGCGCACGCGCCGCTGCAGCGCCGGGCGCCGCCACGCCCACCACGCGAGCACGGCGAGCGCCGCGAGCGCCAGCAGGATCAGCGGCCAGCGCTCGACGAGCAGGTCGCTCACGCCCATCAGGAAGCGCGTCGCCGCGGGCATCTCGCCCTTCACGTGGAACTTCTTGAACTTCGGCACGAAGAAGACGAGCGCCGCGATCACGATGCCGAAGCCGACCGACAGCAGGATCACCGGGTAGATCAGGTTGCCGACGACCTTGCTTCGCATCTCCGCCTGGTTCTCGATGAACGAGGCGAGCCGCGCGAAGACGTCCTCGAGGAACCCGCCGCGCTCGCCCGCGCGCACCATCGCCACCTGCACGTCGGGGAAGATCGCGGGGTGGCGCGCCATCGCGTCGGCGAGCCGCTCGCCGTCCTGCACGCCGTCGGCGACCGACGACCACGCCGCCGCGAGGCGCGGGTTCGCCTTGCCGCGCCCGAGCAGCCGCAGCGACCGCATCAGCGGCACGCCCGCGCGGAGCAGGTCCCCGAGCTGCCGGTAGCTGTTGGCGAGCGCGCGCGCGCCCACGCCGCGCACCCGCGGGGCCGCGCGCTCGGCGAGCCGCGTCGGCGAGAGGCCGCGCGACTGCAGGTCGTTCAGCGCCGCGACCTCGGACGCCGCGTCCACCGTGCCCGCGACGCGGGCGCCGGCCGCATCGCGGGCCTCGTAGGCGAAGGTGGGCACCTGCCGCTTACCGGGCGGCGTCAGGCGGGTTGCGCCTCGAGCCTCGCGGCGCCCTGCTTCACCGCGAAGGTGAACGACTTGCCGGCGTGATCCACCGACACCTCGCTCCCGGGCGGGCACTCGCCGCCGAGGATCTTGACCGCGAGCGGGTTCTCGAGCCGCTGCTGCACCACCCGCTTCAGGGGCCGCGCGCCGAACTGCGGGTCGTAGCCCTCGTCGGCCAGCGCGTCGACCGCCTTCGGCGTGAGCGTGAGCGTGAGCTTCCGATCCGCCAGCCGCTTGCGTAGGTTGGCGAGCTGGATGTCCACGATGCCGGCCAGGTCCTTGCGGGTGAGCTGGTGGAAGATGACGGTCTCGTCGATGCGGTTGATGAGCTCCGGGCGCAGGTGCTTCTTCAGCTCGCCGCGCACGTGCGCCTGGATGAGCTCATCGGGCTCTCCCTTCTCGCTCATGTCGATGATCGCGTGGCTCCCGATGTTCGAGGTCATCACGATGATCGTGTTCGTGAAGTCGACGGTGCGTCCCTGGCCGTCCGTGAGGCGGCCGTCGTCGAGCACCTGCAGGAGCACGTTGCTGACGTCGGGGTGCGCCTTCTCGAACTCGTCGAAGAGCACCACGCAGTACGGCCTGCGGCGGACGGCCTCGGTGAGGCGGCCGCCCTCCTCGTAGCCCACGTACCCGGGCGGCGCGCCGATGAGCCGCGCCACGGAGTGCTGCTCCATGAACTCGCTCATGTCGATGCGCACCATCGCCTCCTCGGTGTCGAAGAGGTAGCCGGCGAGCGCCTTGCAGAGCTCGGCTTTGCCGACGCCGGTCGGGCCGAGGAACAGGAAGCTGCCGATCGGGCGGTTCGGCTCGCCGAGCCCCGCGCGGTTGCGGCGCACGGCCTCGGCCACCGCCTCCACCGCCTCGGGCTGGCCGACCACGCGATTGCGCAGGTCGTCCTCGATGTGCAGGAGCTTCTGCCGCTCGCTCTCGACGAGCTTCGAGACGGGAATCCCGGTCCAGCGGCTCACGACCGCGGCGATCGCCTCGGCGTCGACGTCCTCCTTCACGAGCGTGTCACCCGAGGCGAGGCGCCGCTGCAGGTTCTCCTGCGCGGCGCGCTGCTGCGCCTCGAGCTCCTTGATCTCGCCGTGCAGGATCCGCGCGGCGCGCTCGAAGTTGCCGGCGCGCTGCGCCTGCTCGGCCTCGGTCTTCTTCGCCTCGATCTGCTTCGCCGCATTCGCGACGAGGTCGAGGTCCTTCTTCTCGGCCTGCCACTGCGCGGTCAGGCGCCGGTCCTCCTCCTTGAGATCGGCGATCTCCTTCTCCGCGCGCTGCAGGCGGTCCTTGCTGTCGGGGTCCTTCTCGAGCTTCAGCGCCTCGCGCTCGACCTCGAGCTGCACCAGGCGGCGCTTCACCTTGTCGAGCACCGTCGGCATGCTGTCGTTCTCGATGCGCAGGCGGCTCGCGGCCTCGTCGACGAGGTCGATCGCCTTGTCCGGCAGGAAGCGGTCGCTGATGTAGCGGTGGCTCATCTGCGCGGCGGCGACGAGCGCGCCGTCCTGGATGCGCACGTCGTGGTGCGTCTCGTAGCGCGGCTTGAGCCCGCGGAGGATCGCGATGGTGTCGAGCACGCTCGGCTCGCCGACGTAGACGGGCTGGAACCGCCGCTCGAACGCGGGGTCCTTCTCGATGTGCTGGCGGTACTCGTCGAGCGTGGTGGCGCCGATGGTGCGCAGCTCGCCGCGGCTGAGCGCTGGCTTCAGCAGCTGGCCCGCGCCGGGGCTCCCGGTGTTCGCGCCGGCGCTGACGACGGTGTGGATCTCGTCGATGAAGAGGATGATGCGGCCGGCGGCGGCGCTCACCTCGCGGATCACGGCCTTCAGGCGCTCCTCGAACTCGCCCTGGAACTTGGCGCCCGCGAGCATCTGCCCGACGTCGAGCGCGACGATGCGGACGTCGCGCATCTGCTCGGGGCAGTCGCCGTTCACGATGCGCTGTGCGAGGCCCTCGACGACGGCCGTCTTGCCGACGCCCGGCTCGCCGATCAGCACGGGGTTGTTCTTGGTGCGCCGGCTCAGCACCTGCATGCAGCGGCGGATCTCCTCGTCGCGGCCGATGACGGGGTCGAGCTTGCCCGACTCCGCCTTCTCGGTGAGGTCGATGCCGTACTTCTTCAGGGCTTCCATCGTGTTCTCTGCGTTGGGGTCGTTCACGTTCGTCACTCCGCTCGCGGCGCGGATCTCCTGGATTGCGGTTCGAAGCTTGCGGTCGTCGGCGCCGAGCGCGGAAAGCACCTGCTTGGCCGGCGTCGCGGCGGACCCGAGCGCGAGCAGCAGGTGCTCGACGCTCGTGTACGAGTCCTTCATCGACTGCGCGGCGCGCTCGGCCTCGCCGAGGGCCTGCATCAGCGCGGAGCCCGGGCGCGGCTCGGTGCCGCTGACGGTCGGCAGGCGGCGCAGCTCGGCCGCGGCCACGTCGGCCGCGCGGCGCGGGTCGATGCCCGCGCGCTCGAGCACGGTCGCGGCGGGACCCTTCGGGTCGGCGAGCAATGCCGACAGCAGGTGCAGCGGCGAGTACTCGCCGTGGCCCGCGGTCGCCGCGAGCGACTGCCCCGACTGGAGCGCCTGCTGCGCGGCGTGCGTGAATCGTTCGATGTTTGCCATGTGCGGAAGGAGAGTGCAAACGGCGTGCCGGACGGCACGGGAACCGACCCCGGTTTCACGGCGCTGCAGCGTGCCCGCGAGTGTTCCGGGACGTGCCCGGACTGCCGTTCATGCAGTCGGCTGCCACGGCTCTGCCGGGAAGCCGGCGGGCGCGACCTCGGGCCGGTCCTGGATCCACCCGGCGAGCCACTCAAGCGCCTCGACGAGCCGCGGTCCCGGGCGATTGAACATCTGGTTACCGTCAACGAGCCGCACGGTGGTCACGGCGCGGCCGGCGCGCGCCTCCGCGAGCGCCGTGCGCACGGCGGGGAGCTCGCGCCACCAGGGCGTCCGCTCGAGCGCCGGCATCGCGGCGCGCACCGCGTCGAGCGGCAGGCCGCAGGGCGAGACGACGACGAGGTCCGGCGCGCTCGCGACGATCTCGTCGGGCGTCGCCACGCGGCTCTTCGCGCCCGCCGCGTTCAGCGGGTGCCGGCCGCCCGCGAGCGTGATGAGCTCCGGCGTCCAGTGGCCGCCGACGAACGGCGGGTCGCACCACTCGAGGAAGAGGACGGACGGGCCGTCGGTGAAGGGCGTGCCCTGCTCGCTCGCGGTCCAGAGCCGGTCGCGAAGCCGCGTCGCGGCTGCCTGCGCAGGCGCGGCGCGGCCCACGGCGTCGCCGACGGCGAGCAGGTCGTCGAGCACCTGCCAGACGGTGGTCGGGTTCAGGTTGACGATCCGCGGCCGCGACGGGAGCGTCGCCGCGATCCGCTCCACGCTGCGGAGGTCGATGCTGCAGACCTCGCAAAGGTCCTGCGTGAGGATCACGTCGGGCGCGAGCGCGCGGAGCGCGGCTTCGTCGACCCGGTAGAGCGACTCGCCGGAGGCGATCGACTCGCGCACCGCGGCGTCGATCGCCGCCTGGTCGACGGAAGCGCCCGCGCCCGGCGCCGCCGTGTGCGCGATGCGGGCCGACGTGAGCGCCGGCGCGGCAAGCGCGGCGGCGGGGAAGTCGCACTCGTGGCTGCGCCCGACGAGCAGGTCGCCGCCGCCGGCCGCGAAGAGCAGCTCGGTGGCGGACGGAAGCAGGCTGACGACGCGCATGCGGAAAATGTAGCCCGGCTACATCTTCCGTGCCGTCACTCGACGGTCACGCTCTTGGCGAGGTTGCGCGGCTTGTCGACGTCCTTGCCGCGCAGCACGGCCGCGTGGTACGCGAGCAGCTGCAGCGGCACGACCGTGACGAGCGGCTGCAGCATCTCGGTGACGTCCGGCACGTAGAAGACGTCCTCCGCCATGCTCTTGATGTGCTCGTCGCCCTCGGTGGCCACCGCGATGACGTGGCCGCCGCGGCTGCGCACCTCCTGGATGTTCGAGAGCACTTTCTCGTACTGGCTGTTGCGCGTCGCGACGAACACGCAGGGCATGCCCTTGTCGATGAGCGCGATCGGCCCGTGCTTCATCTCGGCGCTCGGCATGCCCTCGGCGTGGATGTAGCTGATCTCCTTCAGCTTCAGCGCGCCCTCGAGCGCCACCGGGTAGTTCACGCCGCGGCCGAGGAACAGCCAGTTCTCGCGCTCGATGTACTTCTCGGTGGAGCGCCGGATCGACTCGCTCTGCTTGAGGATCCGCTCGATGTGCGCGGGGATCGCCTCGAGCTCGCGCAGCGTGCTCGACACGAAGTCCTGGCTCAGGAAGCGCCGGCGCCCGATGTAGAGGGCGAGCATCGCGCTCACCATCACCTGCCCGACGAACGCCTTCGTGCTCGCGACGCCGATCTCGGGACCGACGCGCAGGTAGATGCCGGCGTCCGTCTCGCGCGCGATCGAGCTGCCGACGACGTTGATCACGCCGAGCGCCATCGCGCCGCGCGCCTTCGCCTCCTGCAGCGCGGCGAGGGTGTCGGCCGTCTCGCCGCTCTGGCTCACGGCCACCACCACGCTGCCCTCGCTGACGATCGGATTGCGGTAGCGGAACTCGCTCGCGAAGTCCCAGTCCGCGGGGATCTTGGCCCACTCCTCCATCAGGTAGCTGCCGATCATGCCCGCGTGCAGCGCGGTGCCCTGCCCGATCAGCGTGATGCGGCGGCTCGAGGCGAGCGCGCGCGCGTGGTCGCCGATGCCGCCGAGCACGATCTGCCCCGCGCGGTGGTCGACGCGGCCCTGCAGGGTGCGCGTGAGCGCCGCGGGCTGCTCGAAGATCTCCTTGAGCATGAAGTGCTCGAAGTCGCCGAGCTCGATCTCGGAGAGGTCCACCTCGAGCGCGAGGATCTTGGCGTCGATCTCGACGTCGTCCACGGTGCTGGTGCGCAGCGAGTCGCGCGTCAGCTTGGCGACCGTGTAGTCCTCGAGCGTGAACGCCTGGTTCGTGTGCGCGACGATCGCGCTCTGGTCGCTGGCGACGACGTACTCGCCGTTGCCGACGCCCACCATCAGCGGGCTGCCCTTGCGCGCGACCACCAGCACGCCGGGCTCCTTCTCGCAGATGCAGCAGATCGCGTACGCACCGGTCACCTCGCGGAGCGCGGCCTGCACGGCGCGCTCGAGGTCGCCCTGGTAGAGCTCGCCGATCAGGTGCACGAGCACCTCGGTGTCGGTCTCGCCCTTGAAGACGTGGCCCTTCTCGAGCAGGTAGGTCTTGATCGAGGCGTAGTTCTCGATGATGCCGTTGTGCACGAGCGCGATGCCGTGCCCCTTCACCGGGTCGTCGCAGTGCGGGTGGGCGTTGACCTCGGTGACGCCGCCGTGCGTGGCCCAGCGGGTGTGCGCGATGCCGGTCGAGCCGTCGAAGCCGCGGCGGGTCTCGATGAGCTCCTCGAGCACGCGGACGCGGCCGACGCTCTTGGCGACCTGGACCTTGCCGTCGGCGTTCGCGACGGCAACGCCGGCGGAGTCGTACCCGCGGTACTCAAGGCGCTTCAGGCCCTCGAGCAGCAGGGTGGCGGCAGGCTTCTTTCCGATGTAGGCGACGATTCCGCACATGGTGGTAGGTTCCTGAAGTGGTCATTGTCGGCTCAACCGACCTCGAACCATGGCATACTCTCCCGGAATTGGCGCAAGATCAGCGGCGGATGTGAACTCAAATCCTTGCAAGACTTGAACTTCCAACCTCCATCAACGCCGGCCATGCCAGGTGCTTCGAAGGTGGCCTTCCGGGCATGGGCTCGGCAGCTCCTGAAGGGGGGCTTCGTTGGTGATCTTGATGCGATCAGCCAGGCTTCCTGCGGGCATCTGTGGGGATACCTGCGCGATCAGCAGCGATCCACCCCCCGGTGCAGGGTGATGGTGTATGTGCCGATCCGCTTCGAAATTGACCCAATCACGCTGGCTTCCGCCGCGATCTCGGCGGATTGGGAGGTCTGCGTCGGCCGGGGCCTGAGCCGCGAATCGACCCTCCACCCCGTTGCGATCGACCCATCCTTCATCGCGGGCGGCTCGTGGCACCTCGACCTCGCGGCCCCCGATGCCTGGGGCATGTCGGTGCCGCGCGACCACACGCCCGTCCGGGCGTCGACCCTGACGGCGGTCGTCGTCCCCGGCCTCGCGTTCGATCGCCAAGGGCACCGGCTCGGCCGCGGCGCAGGCGTGTACGACCGGTTCCTGTCGACCCTGCCGCCCGAGACGCTCCGCATCGGCCTCGTCCCGGGCGCCCTCCTCGTCGACGAGCTGCCGACCGACGCGCACGACGTCCGGATGCACGCGATCGCCACCGAGCAGGGCATCGTCCTGCCGCGCTGATCGCACGTTCGCTGCTGGAAATTGTGGCACAATGCCGATGTTCGCAGGATGCGCGGCATCGGACGCCGCGCGCGCATCGCACCGCCTGCCACATCGAGGTCAAGGATGACCCTTCCCAGCCAGTCGCCCCGTTCCGGTTCGCCCACTTCCTCCGGCGCGCGCAACGCGCAGAACATGCGCTCGCTGTTCATCGCCGTCGCGGCCATCGGCCTCGGCGGGGCTGCCGCGGGCTGGTTCCTGACGCACAAGAGCGAGAGCGCCGAGACCGACGCCGGCACGGTTGCCGCCGCCGACGCCGCGATCGTCGATCCGCTGAACGCCGGCACCACGACGACGGAAACCGTCGCGCTTGGCGCCGCGAACGACGCGACCACCACGCCGACCACCGCCGTCCCCACCCCGACCGCCCCGCTCGGCACCGCCGCCACCACGCCGGTCGCCGCCGCGGGCAACGCGATCGCAGGCGCCTCGACCGCCGGCATCGCGGGCACCCCCGGCACCGCGCCGACGACGCCCGCCGCCACGATCGGCAACCCCGCGCAGCGCATCCAGCAGGCGCTCGCGATGACCGACTCCGACCCGGTGCGCGCGCGCGTCGAGCTGACGCGGCTCCTCGACTCGAACCAGCTCTCCGCCGCCGAGCGCGCGCAGGCCTACGGCGGCATCAACGCGCTCTCGGGCAAGCTGTTCTTCGGCGCGAAGATCGTGCCGGGCGACATCGTCGGCCAGAGCTACGTCGTCAAGAAGGGCGACAGCCTCGAGCGCATCGCCAAGCGCGAGAAGCTCGGCGTCGACTGGCGCTTCATCCAGCGCATCAACGGCCTCAAGACGCCCACCGCGATCCGCCCCGACCAGCGCCTCAAGCTCGCGTACGGACCGTTCGACGCCGAGGTCGTGAAGGCCGACTTCCGCTTCAACGTCTACGCCGGCACCGGCGAGGGCCGCGTGATGGTCGCGAGCCTGCCCTGCGGCCTCGGCGAGAACGACTCGACCCCCGTCGGCACGTTCCGCGTCCGCAAGGGCTCGAAGCTCGTCGACCCCGCGTGGACGAACCCGCGCACCGGCGAGAAGTTCGCCTCCAACGACCCGAAGAACCCGATCGGCGAGCGCTGGATCGGCCTCGAGGGCACCACGCCCGAGACCGCGAAGTTCACCGGCTACGGCATCCACGGCACCACGGAGCCGCAGTCGATCGGCAAGCAGATGTCGATGGGCTGCGTGCGCCTCGGCGACGCCGAGGTCGAGGTGGCCTACGAGCTGATCGGCGAGCAGAGCACGGTCGTGATTCGCTGAGAAAATATGCCGGGGGCCCCCCGGCATATTTTCGGTC
>JAIYBS010000389.1 GCA_027488415.1 Planctomycetaceae bacterium
GCGCGGGCCGACCGTCACCGTGTTGCTCGCGGCGTCCTTGCTGACCACGTAGATGGGCTCGCCCGCCGCGATGCCGAGTCCCTTGCGCTGCCCGACGGTGAAGTGCTGGTGCCCGGCGTGCTGCCCCAGGATGCGCCCCGAGAGGTCGACGATCGTGCCCGGGCGCACGGCGTCCGGCGTGCGGCGCGCGACCAAGCCGGCGTAGTCGTTGTCCGGGACGAAGCAGATCTCCTGCGAGTCGGGCTTGTCAAACACCGGCAGCGCGAGTTCCCGCGCCGCCGCGCGGACGTCGGCCTTGCGCATGCCGCCCACCGGCAGCAGCATGTGCGCCAGCCGCTCGCGCGGCGCGCCGAAGAGGACGTAGCTCTGGTCCTTGTCGAGGTCGACGCCGCGGCGCAGCGCGAATCCGCCCGCGCCGTCCGCCTCGACGCGCGCGTAGTGGCCGCTCGCGACGAACTCCGCGTCGATCTGCCGCGCGTAGTCGTGGAGCTTGCCGAACTTCAGCCAGTCGTTGCAGCGCACGCACGGGTTCGGCGTGCGGCCGGCGTTGTACTCGCCGACGAAGTAGTCGATGATCCGCCCGAAGTCCTTCTTGAAGTTGACGACGTAGAACGGGATCCCGAGCTTCGCGGCCACGAGGCGCGCGTCCGCGGCGTCGTTGATCGAGCAGCAGCCCTGGTGCCCGATCTTCAGCGACACCGCGCCGCCGGGCCGCGCGGCCGGGCACGCGTCCGCGCGCTCGAGCTCGTCGAACGACTCGCCCGGGCTGCCGAGCCGCATGAACACGCCGACGACGTCATGCCCCGCCCGCTGCAGGAGCGCGGCGGCGACGGAGCTGTCGACGCCGCCGGACATGGCGAGGAGGACGCGGGGCACGCGGAAAATGTAGCCGGGCTGCGTTTTCCCGCCACCGCCGCGCGCACCCCATGGGACACTTTCGCCCCGTGATCTACGCAGGCATCGACGAAGCCGGCTACGGCCCCCTGCTCGGCCCGCTGTGCGTGGGCTGCGCGGCCTTCGTGCTGCCCGGTGCCGGCGACGCGCCCGCCGCCGATGACGCACCACCGCCCTGCCTCTGGAAGGCGCTCTCCGCAGCCGTCTGCCGCGCCACCAACGACAAGCGCCGTCGCATCGCGGTCGAGGACAGCAAGAAGCTGAAGGGCGCGAAGGACGCCGCCGGCCACCCGCTTCGCCACCTCGAGCGCGGCGTCGCGGCGTTCGCGTCCGCCGTGCCCGGCGCGCCGGCGGAGTGGCCCGACGACCGCGCGCTGCTCGCCGCGCTCGGCGCATCGCCCGGCCCCGCGCCAGCCGCGCCACACCCCTGGCACGCCGACGCGCACCCGCTCCCCGTCGGCAACGACACCGCGTCGCTGCGCATCGCGGGCGCCATGCTGCGCGCCACCCTTGCGAAATCCGGCATCGAGCTCGCGACGCTCTCCGTCCGCGCGATCGACCCGCACGAGTTCAACGCGCTCGCCGCGCGCGTGTCCAACAAGGCGACGATCAACTTCATGGCCGCCGCCGAGCACGTCGAGCGCGTCCGCCGCCTCGCGGCCTCCCGCGGCGTACCGGCCTGGGTCTCGCTCGACCGTCAGGGCGGCAGGACCGCCTACCGCGAGCCGCTGCAGTCGAGCTTCCCCGACGCGCAGATCCGCGTGCTCGAGGAGTCCGACGACCAGCAGCGCTACCGCCTCGACTTCGCGGCCACCGCCGCCCTGCCCGCGCACCGCGTCACCGTCAGCTTCGAGCTCGGCGGCGAGGAGCGCAACCTGCCGATCGCGCTCGCGTCGATGGCCGCCAAGTTCGCGCGCGAGCTCCACATGCGCCGGCTGAACGCGTTCTTCGCGCGCCACGTTCCGGACCTGAAACCGACCGCCGGGTACGTGCTCGACGGCCGACGCTGGGTCGCCGAGGTCGGCTCCGCCGCCACCGCGCTCGGGATCGACGAGTCCTCGCTGGTGCGCGCGATCTAGCGGGCCACCGCGATCTTCCGCGGATTCCGCCGCGAATCCCCGCCGATAACACAATCCTGACTTTGTGCTTGTGGGGCACGACGGGGTGCGATATCCTCCCCGATCTACCGTTTTTCGCCCACTTCCACGGATCCAAGCACCATGGCAATCGACCTCAGCAAGGTTCGCAACATCGGCATCTGCGCCCACATCGACGCCGGCAAGACCACCGTCACCGAGCGCATCCTCTTCTACACGGGCAAGATCCACAAGGTCGGCGAGGTGCACGAGGGCACCGCGACCATGGACAGCCTGCAGGAAGAGCAGGAGCGCGGCATCACCATCCAGTCGGCCGCGACGACCTGCCCGTGGAACTTCAACGGCGTGGAGTACAAGGTCAACCTGATCGACACCCCGGGCCACGTCGACTTCACCATCGAGGTGGAGCGCTCGCTCCGCGTGCTCGACGGCGCGGTCGCGGTGTTCGACGGCAAGGAAGGCGTCGAGGCGCAGTCCGAGACCGTGTGGCGCCAGGCCGACCGGTACGGCGTTCCCCGCCTCTGCCTCATCAACAAGATGGACAAGCTCGGCGCCGACTTCGACTACAGCTTCAAGTCGATCCGCGCCCGCCTCGGCGCCAACGCCGTCGCCATCCAGATCCCGATCGGCTTCGGCAACGACTTCAAGGGCATCATTGACCTGATGGACATGAAGGCCCTCTACTGGACCGCCGAGGACCAGGGCACGAACATCCGCGAGGAGGAGATCCCTGCCGACCTGCGCGACGGTGCCGAGATCTGGCGCCAGGAGATGGTCGAGAAGATCTGCGAGCTCGACGACGATCTCGCCGAGAAGTTCCTCACCGACCCGTCGACGATCTCCGTCGCGGAGCTCAAGGCCTCGCTCCGCAAGAGCGTCTGCGCCCTGAAGGTCTTCCCGGTCCTCTGCGGCTCGGCCCTCAAGTACGTCGGCGTGCAGCGCGTGCTCGACAGCGTCATCCAGTACCTGCCGAACCCGACCGAGTGCCCGGACGTCGAAGGCGTCGATCCGAAGGACACCTCGGTCAAGCTCACCCGCCCGCACACCGAGTCCGCGCCCTTCAGCGCGCTCGTGTTCAAGGTCGTGGCCGACGTCGCCGGCACCCTCACCTACATCCGCGTCTACTCGGGCAAGCTCGAGAAGGGCATGCGCGTCCTCAACCCCGGCAACGGCAAGCGCGAGAACGTGTCCCGCCTCTACGAGATGCACGCGCAGAACCGCACCGCGCTCGACTCGACCGGCCCCGGCCAGATCGTGGCGGTCGTCGGCCTCAAGGACTCGTTCACGGGCGACACCCTGTGCGACCAGGACAACCCGATCATCCTCGAGCGCATGACCTTCCCCGAGCCCGTCATCAGCATGTCGATCGAGCCGCAGACGGCCGACGACAAGAAGAAGCTCGGCGAGGCGCTCACCACCATCCGCCGCGAGGACCCCTCGTTCCGCTCCAACTACAACGACGAGACGGGCGAGACGATCATCAGCGGCATGGGTGAGCTCCACCTGGAGATCATCAAGAACAAGCTCGTGCGCGACATGAAGATCGGCGTCAACGTCGGCAAGCCGCGCGTCAGCTACCGCGAGACGATCACCGGCACCGCCAAGGACGTCCGCGGCCTGTTCAAGAAGCAGTCCGGCGGCCGCGGCCAGTACGGCGACGCCGTCGTCACCATCATGCCCATCACCCCCGAGGAGGCCGCCGCCGAGGAGCTGGAGATGGAGAACGGCGTCGTCTTCGAGGACAAGGTCCAGGGCGGCGCGATCCCGCGCGAGTTCATCCCGTCGGTCGAGTACGGCATCCGCCAGGCCGCCGCGAGCGGCGTCATCGGCGGCTTCCCGGTCATCAACTGCCGCGTGCAGCTGGTGTTCGGCTCGTACCACGACGTCGACTCGAACCAGATCGCGTTCGAGCAGGCCGGCGCCCTCGCCTTCCGCGAGGCGTTCACCAAGGCCGGACCGGCGCTCCTGGAGCCCATCATGAAGGTGGTCATCACCACCCCGGACGAGTTCTTCGGAAACGTCTCGGGCGACGTGGCCAGCCGCCGCGGGCAGATCATCGACAGCGAGATGCGCGGCAACACCCGCCAGATCACCGCCGAGGTGCCCCTGAGCGAGCTGTTCGGCTACACGACCGCGCTGCGCTCGATGACGCAGGGCCGCGCGGCCGCCAGCATGGAGCCGCTCACCTACCGGCAGATGCCGGAGCGCCTGAAGCAGGAAGTGCTCGCGAAGCAGTGAGTCCGCGAACAACGTGAAGATTTCCGAAGGGCCCGCCGCGAGGCGGGCCCTTCGCGCTTCCCTGACCCGCCGCGCCCCGCGGCAAGTACGATTTTCCCCATGGTCGAGCCCACGGACGGGACGCTCTTCAAGGCCGAGTACGAACGGGAGATGGAGTCGTGGCTGCGCCGCCGCTTCGGCTGGCTGCTCGGCGCGACGATCGTCTACGAGGTGCTCTCGCTGCTCTTCGCGATCGGCGGACTGATCGTCTACCGCCTGACGAGGGACACCGACCTCTCGCGCGTCGCGGAGAAGGACCAGGACGCGGCGGAGACCCTCGAGGCGCTCCGCGAGAACGCGCCGGCGTTCCTCAGCATCAACATCCTCGGCACGATCCTCGTGCTCGCGGTGGCGGCGCGCGCGTACATCGCGGTGCGCCCGCGAATCGAGACGCGCGAGCAGACGCTGCGCGCGACGAACTGGTTCATCCTGCAGATCGGCGCGCTGACGTTCGCGGCGGACCTCGCGACGCAGTTCCTCTTCGAGGAATGGGGCGGGTCGCGCGGCGGCGGCGGGCTCACCGCGATCCTCTTCTTCCACCTGCTCCCGAGCATCGTCCTGCCGTGGAGCCCGCGCGAGAGCCTGCGGCCGATGTACCCGCTGGTCTCGATGTTCATCCTCGAGATGGTCATCCTGAAGCTGGCGGGGCTGATCGGCGCGGAGTCCGTCGTCAAGTCGCTGCTCGGCGTGCCGTTCGTGCTCGTGCCCGGCCTGCTCGTCAACTGGTGGCGCCTGCGCACGCACCGGCGCCGCTTCGACCGACAGATGGTCGCGAAGGGCTTCTTCTCGATGCGCCGCGAGCTCTCGCAGGCGCGAGCCGTGCAGATGGCGCTCTTCCCGAAGCCGGTCAAGGCCCCGGGCCTCGAGTTCGACTACACGTACGCGCCCGCGAACGAGATCGGCGGCGACTTCATCCACGCGAGCCTCGACGAGCGGGGCCGCCTCGACATCGTGCTGATGGACGTCACCGGCCACGGGCTCGCGAGCGCGCTGACCGTCTCGCGCCTCTCGGGCGAGATCGAGCGACTCCTCGCCGAGGACCCGGACATCTCGCCGGGAGCGGTGCTGCGCGCGCTCAACCGGTACGTCTCGCTCACGCTCGCCAAGCACAGCGTCTACCTCACGGCGATCGCGGTGCAGGTCGACCCCGCGGACGGCACCGTGCGCTACGTGAACGCCGGCCATCCGCCCGCGTTCGTCCGCCGCGCCGACGGCCGCGTCGAGCGGTTCGACTCGACCACGTTCCTCCTCGGCGCGGTGCCGGACGCCGACTTCGACGCGGACGAGACGGAGATCGTGCTCGGGCCCGCCGACACGCTGGTGCTCGTGACCGACGGCATCCACGAGGCGCCCGACCGGATGGGCCGCCAGTTCGGCCTCGACCGGCTGCGCGACCATCTGGCGCGGCCCTCCGCGCCCGACCGCTGGTCGCTGAGCCTCGCGCAGGCGGTGGAGCAGTGGCGCGGCCGGATCGGCGACGACGACGTGCTCGTGGCCACCGTCCGCACCCCGGAGGCGAGGCCGCCGCGACCGCGGACGCGCTCGCTCGCGGAGGACATCGAGATGGACACGTCGCTGGGCCTCTCCGGCGTGCCGGCACCGGTGGCGCAGGCGGCGCAGGCAGGCGCCAGCGCGTGACGGACCGCTCGCCCGAGCGCCTCCTGCCGTGGATGCACCGTGCCGCACGGATCGCCTGGCGCGGGCACGGCGGCGCCGAGCCGAACCCGATGGTCGGCTGCGTCATCCTCGATTCGGCCGGGCGATTCGTCTCCGAGGGTCATCACCGTCGCTGCGGCGGCCCCCACGCCGAGGTCGAGGCGCTGGCTCGCGCCGCCGATCGCGCGCGGGGCGGCACCGCGATCGTGACGCTCGAGCCGTGCAACCACCACGGGCGCACCGGGCCGTGCAGCCAGGCGCTCCTGCGCGCGGGCGTCTCCTTCGTCGCCTACGGGTGCCCAGACCCGAACCCGAAGGCCGCGGGCGGTGCGGAGACGCTCCGTGCGGCGGGGGTCCCGTCGATGCATCTGCCCTGCCCGGAGGCGGAGGACGTGACCGAGCCCTTCCTCCGCCGCGTGCGTACGGGTCGGCCGTGGGTGGTCGCGAAGTACGCGCAGTCGGCCGACTTCCGCGTGGCCACGCGCCCCGGGGAGCCGCGCTGGATCAGCTCGGCCGCGAGCCGGCTCATGGTGCACCGCGAGCGCGGACGAGTCGATGCCGTGCTGACCGGCATGGGCACCGTGCTCACCGACGACCCGATGCTCAACCCGCGCGGCGTGTCGACCCGGCGGATGCCGCTGCGCGCGATCTGGGATCCGCGCCTCTCGATCGGCGACGACCGCGCGATCGTCCGCACCGCGCGCGAGCACCGCACCGTCGTCGGCTGCGAGCCCGACGCGCTGGCACGCCAGCCTCACCGCGCGGCGCAGCTCGCCGAGGCGGGGCTCGAGGTGGTCGCGTGCGACTCGCCCGCGGCCTTCGTGCACGCGCTCGGCGAGCGCGGCTGCGCGACGGTCCTCGTCGAGGCGGGGCCCGGGCTGGTGCGCACGCTCCACGACGCGCGGCTCATTGACGACCTCTGGGTATTCACCGCGCCGCACGAGATCGGCGAGGCCGGCCCGCGCAGCATGGCACCGTTCACGGCGGCGCAGCTCGCCTCGCTGCGAACGCTGTGGCGCGGCGCGCGGGGCGGCGACCGCGTCGAGCTCTACCGGCTGCCCGCGTAGGGCGCGGCGTCGGTCGCGAGGTCGAACCCGGCCGGGAACACGCGGAGCACGTCGTCGCCGCCGTCGAGCGCCCACTGGCCGTCCGGCTCGTGCGCGACGCGCACCGTCGCGAGCGCCGCGCCGCCGGCGCCCGAGAGCACGAACTCGCCGATCCGCAGCGCATCGGGCATCCGCTGGAACGCGACCGCCGGTGCCCGGGCCTCGCAGAGCTGGGCGAGCAGGCGACGCGCGCGCTCGCCGTCGGCGGCGATGCGCTCGCCGCCCGGGAGGACGAGCGACCAGGCGTCGAGCGTCCGCTCGAGCCTCCACCCGGCAGGCCGCGCGGCGCCCTCGGCCGCGAACGGGACGAACTCGACGGAGCGCACGTCGGCCTGCACCGCGTCGCAGCCGCGCGGATCGACGAAGAACGCGGGCGGCGGGAACAGCGCGGCGAGCGCCTTCGCGCCGACCTGCACGACGGTCGGCCGAGACATCACGCGCGCGAAGCGCTCCGGCGCGCCCTCGGCGACCGGCGATCCGACGTCGATGAGCCCCGCCGGCGCGTCGCCCGCGGCGGCACCGGCGCGATCGAGGCGCACGCCGCGCTCGGGCGCCGCGAGCCCGAACGGCGCGAGGTCCCCGGGCGAGTCGGCGGCGAACGCATCGGCCTCCGCGCGCGAGATCGCCTCGACGTATCCGCGCACCGCCTCGGCGTCGGCGCGGGTCGCGACCGGGGCATCGATCGACCACTTGCCGCTCACGCGCCGGATCGACAGGCGCTGCCCCGGCGCCGCGCCGTACCGCAGCTCGATGGCGCCGATGTCCGCGGTGCCGGGCTCGTGCAGCCGGCGGAGCCGCCACTGGCGCGCATCGCCCTCGACGGCGAGCTCGTGAAGCGATGCGTCGACGCTCGCCGCCTCGGCACGCCCCGCGACCCGGGCCCACGCGCGGCCAGCGATCGTGCGCCTGCCGAGCTCCACGGAGCGTTCCCCGCCCGGCCACGCGAGTCGGACCGTGGCGGCCGGCGGTTCGAGCCCGAGCGCGGCGCGCGCCTCCGGGTCGATGGACGCGGGATCCACGGCGCGGCTCGCGGCAAGCGACGCGGCGACATCGATGACCTCGCGGATGGCGGCGGGATCCGCCGGGTGCGGGAACGGCGCGTCCTGCATCCAGCCGTCCGCGCCGCGGACAAAGGCAAGGAGCGGTGCCCCGAGCCGCGCGACCTCGACGCGGTCGACGCGCTCGAGCGGGATCTCGTCGACGGCGAAGAGCGACGCCCGCCGTTCGACGGAGGCTCCCGCAGGACCTCGCGATCGCACGGACCACCACGCGGCGACCAGCGCGCACGCGAGCACCGCGAGGATGACGAGCGTCCGGGTCCTCACGTGCGGGTCCTCCGACGGACCACCACCCACGCACCGAGCGCCGCGACCGCGGCCGGGACCGCGAACGCCTCGACCGTGCCCACCGCGGCGAGCGTCGCGCGCGACAGCCTCGGCAGGCGGCCGACCTCGCGGCCCGCGCCCGAGCCGACGAGCAGGTCCTCGCGCCCCGCGAGCCAGGCCACGGCATCCACCAGGAGGTCACGGTTGCCGGGCGTGCGCAGCGCCATGCGGCCGCCGCCGAGCGAGTCCGCCGCGTCGGCGACCGCGGTCGTCATCCAGGTCGGCGAACCGACCAGCACCGTGCGCGATCGATCGCCGGCGCCGCGGCCCGGAACCTCCGAGGCAAGCACGACCGCGACCGGCGCGGGCAGGCGCTTCGACGCCGGCGCCGCGAGTCGCGAGCGCTGGTCGCGCCGCCAGTCATCCTCGATCCACCGCTCCGCGGAGGGCTCGATCACGACGACGCGCTCGGCACCGGGACCTCCGGACTCGAGCGGTACCGGGCGGTCGAGCCGGAGCCGCTGCCCGTCGATCGCGCGGCCGATCGCCGACTCGGCCTCGCCGGCAACCGTGAACTGGACCGCGGTCGTCTCCGCGCGGTCCGGGCCCACCGGCACGACCTCGAGCACGGTGCGCCCGGTCTGCGCGGTCATGCCGCGCGGCGCGAGGAGCTGCGCCCACGGATCGGCCTGCCCGAGGAGCGGCAGAAGGCTCGGCCCGACCGAGAGCAGTACGGGCTCGCCCTGCGCGACGAGCCGACGCGCCGCCGCGAGCAGGTCGCGCTCGCGGGGAGATTCGTCGGTGCCGTCGCGGAAGGCGGGCGGCACCAGGATCCACACGATCGGTCGACCGGGCGCCGCCGCCGGCTGCGCGCCGTCGCCGGGCACCCATTCCCGCACCTCGAACCGCGCGCCGCGGAGCGCGTCCGCGGCGGCTGCGAGATCGCCGCGGTCGGCAGCCGGTCGCAGGAGCCCGGGCACGCCGGAATGCACGAACACCGCGATCGGTGCCGCGCCCGACCGCAGCGCGCGCACGGCGCCGGCGATGGCCTGCTCGCCGCGGAACCGCCGGTCGAAGGAGATCGCGCCGCCGGAGGTTCCCGAGACGAGCTGCCATCCCGGGACGGTGGCGATGCCGGGCGGTCCCGAGACGATCGCGCAGTCGCCGGCCGCGAGCGCCGTGCCGACCTCGGCTCCCCAGAGCCGCGGCAGGCGGTCGAGCCCGTCCTGCGCACGGCGAAGCTCGCGCGCCATCGCGGTGAACTCCGCCGGTGCGGTGGCGATCCAGCCCGCGAGGCCGGCCTGCTGGACGGGCTCCGCGGCGCGCTCCGAGAGCACCCGCGACACCGCCGCGAGCTGCTCGCCCCAGTGCTTGAGGTTCGCGGCGATCGCCGCGGCCGCGCGCGCCTCGTCCGGGAACGGGCGGGCGTCGCTCGCGGCGCGCAGCTCCCCGATCGATCGGTCGAACGACGGCTTCTGGGCCGCCAGCTGCACGAACCCGCCGCGGAGCGCGTCGAGCTCGTCGCGCACCGGCTCGGTCGCCGGCAGCGCCGCGACGAGGTCGGCGAGGAGCGGCGCCTGCGTCGCGGCCAGGCGCGCGAGCCGGTCGAACGCGTCGCGGCCGGCGCGGATCGCCTCGGCGTGCGCGGCGAGCGCCTCGGCATCGCGCGCCTGCACCGCCTCGAGCGCGGCCTCGTAGCGAGCGGCATCGGCGGGGTTCGACGGATCGACGCGGGAGGTCCGCACGCGGCCGCCCGCGGTGCGCGCCTCGGCGATCCGCGCGAGCACCTCGTCCACCTGCCTCGTCACGCCGGCCTCCGGCGCGGAGAGGATCACGTCCACGCGCCAGTCGCCCTCGAGCGACCCGACGAGCTCCGCGGTCGACGGCGCGAGCGTGTACGCGCGGGTCTTCGTCATGTCCGCGGTCATCCGAACGCGCGGCGCGTCGGCGGTCGCGACCGCGGCGACGGCGGCGATGCCGGCGAGCACGAGGCCCGCCGCGATGCGCCCGCGGCCCGCGATCGACGCGGGAAGCGCCGCGCGAGAGGCCGCGACCGCGGCGGCGAGCAGGAACCACGCACTGGCCGCGATGAAGAACAGGAGGTCGCCGGTGTCGAAGAGGCCGAGCAGGAAGTCGTCGAGCCGACGCAGCGGATCGAGCGCGAAGCCGACGAACGCCGCGCCTCCCGAGAGGAGCGCCGGCGCGCTGCGCGCGAGCGCGATCCACGTGAGCCAGAGGAAGACGGTCACGAGGTACGACGCGACCTGGTTCCCGACGAGCGCCGAGACGAGGATGCCGGAGGCGAGGTAGGCGCTGCCGGCGAGCAGCAGCCCGAGCGTTCCGGTCGCGGCCTCGAGGTAGTCGGGCCGCGCGAACCACTCGAGCGCCGCGAGCTGCGCGGCGACCGGCAGCGCGACCGTCACCGCGAGCAGCGAGAGCAGCGCCGCGAACTTCCCGAGGATGATCGCGCCGTGGCCCGCGGGCGACGCGGCGAGCGAGGCCCACGTGCCGCTGCGGCGCTCCTCGACGATCGACCGCATCGAGAGCGCGGGCGAGACGAGCAGCACCGCCCAGCCGAGGGCGATGAACGTGCCGCGCAGCGTCGCGGGCGCGCCGGACCGGAACACCGCGACGGCGAACACCGTGCCCGCGAGCGCGGCGAACGCGGCCATCACGCTCCAGCCGAGCGCGGAGCCGAGCTGGATCCGCCACTCGCGGCGGGCCACGGCGACGACGGACGCGATCACGACCGCTCCTCCCGGCGGTCGCGCACAATGCGGAGGAAGATCCCCTCGAGGGTCGGCGACTCGATGCGCAGCGACCGCGGCGGGTTGCCCGCGGCGTGGAGCGCGCGGCCGATCTCGATGGCGGCGGCGCTCGGGTCCGCGCCGTCGCGGAGCTCGACGACGTGCTCGCGCCATCCGCCGGCCGCCGCGCTGGCCGCGTGCGCCGCGACGCACGCGACAGAACCGAGCTCCGCGCCGGGCTCGCGCTGCACCTCGAGCACCACGCGGTGCGCACGCGTGCCGAGCCCGCGCAGCTCGGTCATCGAGCCGCTCGCCACCACGCGCCCCCGGTCGATGAGCACCGCGCGGTCGCAGCTCGCCTCGACCTCGGCGAGCACGTGGCTCGAGAGGAGGATCGTCGTCGACGCGCTCAGCGACCGCAGCAGCGCGCGGAACTCGAGCACCTGCTCCGGGTCCAGCCCGGACGTGGGCTCGTCGAGCACCAGCACGCGCGGTCCGTGCACGATCGCGGCGGCAAGCCCGACGCGCTGGCGGTACCCCTTCGACAGCTGCCCGCAGAGGCGGCGGCGGACGTCGAGGACGCTGCATGCGCCGAGCGCACGGTCGACGGCGACGTCGCGCCCGCGGCGCGGGATGCCGTAGAGCTCGGCACGGAACCGCACGAACTCGTCCACGGTGAGGTCCGGCTGGACGGGGCTCTCCTCCGGCAGGTAGCCGACGGCGCGGCGCGCCTCCGAGGCGTCGGCGTCCATTCGCATGCCGGCCACGGTCACGGTGCCGGCGTCCGGCGCCATCGCGCCCACCACCATCCGGATCGTCGTCGACTTCCCCGCCCCGTTCGGGCCGAGGAATCCGCAGATCGCGCCCGCCGGCACGGCGAACGACACCCGGTCGACGGCGACGACGCGCCCGAACCGCTTGACGATGCCTTCGGTCTCGATCATGGTGCTGCGTGGCGGACGGCCGCGGAACCGAGCGGCGCCCGAACCCGAATGCTATCCGGGCATCGGAAAAACGGCCGTAGATACACTGGTGCGAGCCCGGCTCGGCGCCTTGTCGGCGGCCCGGCCCGGCCACCCGACGACGCGATGGAACCGCAGACCCGCAACGACCTGCACGGCGGCTTCCCGGCCTTCCTCCTCGAGGAGATCGGCGACGGGATCGGCGTGGTCGACTCGACGGGCGAGATGCTGTGGATGAACCAGCGGCTCGAGGCACTGAGCCCAGAGACCATGCGCCGCTTCTGCGACTGCTGCCGCGACCTGCTCGCGGAGCTCGCGCGCGACGGCGTCGACCGGCGTACGCACCTGCGCAGCTTCCGTACCGGCGACCGCTCGTGGGAGGTCGCGATCACGCCGCTCATCCCCGGCGGCGACCTCGGCGCGGCGACGCGGGCCGTCGGCGTGCTGCACGACGTCACGAACCGCCAGCGCGTGCTCGACCGGGTCGACTCGGTGGACGCGGCGGGCGCGGACCTCCTCGCGCTCGACGCGAAGATCGTCAACCCGCTGAACGTCGCGGACCGCCTGCGGCTCATCGAGGGGAAGATCGTCGACTGGCTCGAGCGGCTCTTCGGCGCCAAGGACTTCGAGGTCCGACTGCTCGACAACGCGACGCAGCGGCTCGAGCTCGTCACGAGCCGCGGCATCGCGCCGCTGCCGCCGGGGCGCTTCCTGCACGCGAGCCACGACGGAAACGGCATCAGCGGCCGCGTCGCCGCCGACGGCGAGCCGTACCTCTGCGTCGACGCCGCCACGGACCCGCTCTACGTCGCGGGCCTCGAGGGCGGGCGGTCGAGCATGACCGTGCCGCTCCTCCTCAACGACAAGGTCGTGGGCGTCCTCAACGTCGAGAGCCGCCAGGAGGCGCGATTCGACGACGAGGACCTCCTCTGCCTCGAGCTCTTCGGGCGGTACGTGGCGATGGCGCTCAACATCCTCGACATGCTCGTGGTCGAGCGCTACACGACCAACCAGCGGGTGAGCGGCGCGCTGCGCGACGAGATCGCGGCGCCGGTGAACTCGATCCGAGACGCCGTCGACGCGCTGAAGAAGGACCCGGACGTCCCGCCGCAGGCGATCGCCGACCTCGAGCGCGCGATCGCGACCGTCGAGAACCGCGTACGCGGCGCGACGGGCGGGCCGCAGACGGTGCTCGGCGTCGACCGTCTCGACCGCAGCAAGGGCGTCGACCCCGAGCTCGCGGGCCGGCGCGTCGCCGTGCTCGACGACGAGGCGCCCGTGCGCGACGTCGTCGCGAACGTGCTCGCCGAGGTCGGCGCATCGGTCGACCGGTTCACCTCGAGCGCCGAGGGCTGCGACGCCATCGAGCGCGCCGCGGCGGCCGGCACGCCCTTCGACGTGGTCATCAGCGACGTCCGCATGCCCGAGCGCAACGGCTACGAGGTGTTCCGCGTGGCCAAGGCGGCGTGCCCGCGCACCCAGGTCATCCTCATGACCGGGTTCGGCTACGACCCCAACCACTCGATCGTCCGCAGCACCCAGGAAGGCCTGCACTGCTTCCTGTTCAAGCCCTTCCAGGCCCAGCAGCTGGTGGACGAGGTCCGCAAGGCCGTGGCCGAGTGGAAGGGCGAACGGCCGCTTTCCGAGCGGTGATCCGGCGTTCAGCGCCGCTTCGCCACGAGCAGCCGCCAGAAGCCCTCGAAGTCCTTGCGGACCTCGGCGGCGCACAGCCCGCGATTCGCATTTGCCGCGGCCAGCGCGTCCTCGCGCTGGCGGTGTCCGATCTCGCAGAGGAGCGTGCCGCCCGGCGCGAGCCACTCGTGCGCCTCGGCGATGAGGGGCGCCAGCACGTCCATGCCCTGCGGTCCGCCGGCGAGCGCGCTGCGCGGCTCGTGGTCGCGGACGTTCGGCTCCATCTCCTCCCACTCGTCGTCGCGGACGTAGGGCGGGTTCGACGCGAC
>JAIYBS010000311.1 GCA_027488415.1 Planctomycetaceae bacterium
CGACGAACTGCGCCGCCGCGGCGAGCTCTACCGCTCGGAAAACGTCCAGAACCTCACCGACTGGCGCGCCCTCGGCCGCCCGGAGCGGATGCCGCGCTGCCTGCTCGTGATCGACGAGTTCCAGGAGCTCTTCATCGAGGACGACAAGGTCTCGCAGGACGCGTCGCTCCTGCTCGACCGGCTGGTGCGCCAGGGACGCGCCTTCGGCATGCACGTCGTGCTCGGGAGCCAGACGCTCGGCGGCGCGTACAGCATCGCCCG
Source organism: Planctomycetaceae bacterium (assembly GCA_027488415.1). Classification (GTDB taxonomy): domain Bacteria; phylum Planctomycetota; class Phycisphaerae; order Phycisphaerales; family SM1A02; genus UBA966. Next base: position 262 of record JAIYBS010000311.1, read on the forward strand.
CAGCACGATGGGCCAGATGGGCGTGCGGATCGCGCTGCAGTGCACCGAGACCGACAGCCAGCTGATCCTCTCGGACGACAACACCGCCGCGCGGCTCCTGACGCGACCCGGCGAGGCGATCTACAACGACGCCGGCGGCCTCGTCGAGGGAAACAGCCCGTTCCAGGTCGTGTGGATCGGCGACGAGGAGCGCGACGCGCAGCTGCGCGAGGTGACCGCGACGGACCGCGCGCGCCGTTCCGCGCCGCGTCCGAAGCCGATCGTCTTCGAGGGAAACCAGCCCGCGGACGCGTGGGCGAACGGACCGCTGCTGCAGGCGCTCGAGTCGACCGACCCCGGCCGCGCCGCGTTCGCGCCGAAGCTGTGGCTCGGCGACGCGGTGAGCATCAAGGACCCGACGCACGCGTCGCTCGTGCGCCGGACCGGCGCGAACCTCGCCGTCGTCGGCCAGCGCGACGAGAGCGCCGCGGCGACGATCGCGATGGCGATGGTTTCGATCGCCGCGCAGTCGCCGGTCGCCGGCACGCGCATCGTCGTGCTCGACGGCACGACGCCCGACGATCGCCTGCACGGGTTCCTCGCGTCGGTGCGCGCCGCGCTGCCGCACGACGTGCAGCTGCCGGGCTTCCGCGACGCGGGCGACGCCGTCGTCGCCCTCGGCGAGGAGCTTGCGCGCCGCACCGCGGACGGCGGCTCGGACGCCCCGGGCATGTTCCTCCTCGTGAACGGCGTGCACCGCTTCAGCGCCCTCCGGCGCAACGAGGACGACTACGGGTACGCGTCCGGCGACGCACCGCCGACGCCCGACAAGGTGCTCGCGCTCCTCCTCAAGGAGGGCCCGCTGGTCGGCATCCACTGCGTCCTCTGGTCGGACACGGTCGCGAACCTGCAGCGGGTGGTGGACCGGAACGCCATGCGCGAGCTCGAGTCGAAGGTGCTCTTCCAGATGGGCGTCAACGACTCGAGCACGCTGATCGACTCCCCCGCGGCGAGCCGCCTCGGCTTCCACCGCGCCCTGCTCGCCAACGAGGAGTCCGGGCTCCTCGAGAAGTTCCGCCCCTACGCGCTCCCGGACGCCGCGTTCCTCGAGCACGTCGCCAAGGCGCTCCGCGCCCGCGCGACCTGAGCAGCCCGTGAGCACGAACCTCGAACTCGCCCGGATCTTCTCGGAGATCGCCGACGTCCTCGACCTCACCGGCGCGAACGCGTTCCGGGTCAACGCGCACCGAAAGGTCGCGCGGCTCCTCGAGGAGTCGGGCGAGGACCTCGGCGCGCTGGCGCGGTCGGACCCCGCACGGCTGCGCGAGATCCCCGGCGTCGGCGAAGGAAGCGCAGCGAAGATCGAGGAGTTCGTCCGCACCGGCAAGGTGAAGGAGCACGACGAGCTCCTCGCGACGATCCCCGCCGGCGTGCCCGCGTTGCTCGGCATCCCGGGCCTCGGTCCGAAGCGCGTCCGAACCCTCTGGCAGGAGGGCGGCGTCGACTCGGTCGAGTCGCTTCGGGCAAGGCTCGCGGACGGCTCGCTGACCGGCCTGCCCGGCATGGGTCCGAAGACGCTGAAGGCGATCGAGGAGTCGCTCGCCTTCCTCGACACCACGCGGGGCCGGATCCGGCTCGGCGAGGCGGCCGAGGTCGCGGCCGCGATGGTCGCGCACCTGCAGGCGGCGGGCGGCGTCATCCGCATCTCGCCCGCGGGCAGCCTGCGCCGCGGCAAGGAGACCATTGGCGACATCGACATCGTGGCGAGCGCGTCCGACCCGGCCGCGCTGCACCGCGCGCTGCAGCAGGCCCCCGGCGTGTCGAAGGTGCTCGTCTCGGGCGACACCAAGACCAGCGTGCGGACGGACCGCGGCGTGCAGGTCGACCTGCGCACCGTCGACGACGCGCAATACGGCGCCGCCCTGCTCTATTTCACGGGCAGCAAGGAGCACAACGTGCGGCTCCGGGAGCGCGCGCAGCGGCTCGGCATGCGGCTCAACGAGTACGGCCTCTTCCGCGAGACCGAGGGCGCCGAGGGAACGCCGCAGTCGCGCGGCGAGGCCCCGGTGGCCGCTCGCACGGAGGAAGATGTCTACGACGCGCTCGGCCTCTGGTGGGTGCCGCCCGAGCTTCGCGAGGACCACGGCGAGCTCGACCGGCGCCCTCCCGAGGACCTCGTGTCCGTCGCCTCGATCAAGGCCGAGCTCCACTGCCACACGACCGCGAGCGACGGCACCCTCGAGATCGCGGGCATGGTCGAGGAGGCGATCCGCCGCGGATTCCACACGATCGCCATCACCGACCACAGCCGCTCCCAGGCGCAGGCGAACGGGCTAAGCATCGAGCGGGTGCGCGAGCATGCCGCGCGGATCCGCGAGGTCGCCAAGGCGTACGCGAATCGGATCGCGGTCCTCGCCGGGAGCGAGGTCGACATCCTTGCGGACGGCACGCTCGACTACCCGGACGACGTGCTCGCCGAGCTCGACTGGGTCGTCGCGAGCCCGCACAGCGCGCTCCGCGCCGAGCCGGCGGCTGCGACCGAGCGGCTCCTCGCCGCCGTCCGACACCCGCTCGTGCACGTGATCGGGCACCCGACGGGACGCATCGTGAACGCGCGCGAGGGGCTCTCGCCCGACGTCGCCGCGCTCGCCAAGGAGGCCGCGGCCCGCGGGGTCGCGCTCGAGGTGAACGCGAACTCCATGCGCCTCGACCTTCGCGACGCCCACGTGCGCATCTGCGTCGACGCGGGCTGCGCGGTCAGCATCAACACCGACGCCCACGGCGCGGGCGACTTCGACCAGCTCCCGTTCGGCGTCGCGACCGCGCGCCGCGGCTGGCTCGGCACGGGCCTCTGCATCAACGCGTGGACGCAGCCCAGGCTTCTCGCCTTCGCACGCGCCAAGCGGTGAGCGTCAGAAGCCGAAGATCAGCTGCAGGTCGAAGAGGTTCTGGCCCTGCGCGATCGGCCCGTCCTGGTCGGCGTACGAGTAGCCGGCCTTCACGGTGACCGACCGGTTGACGTGCCACCCAATGCACGCCTCGGCGCGCCAGACGTCGTTGTCCCACGACGTCTCGCTGCCCGTGGCGGGATCGACGATGTCGTCGTAGAGCTGCTGGTTCCACCGGCCCGACACCCACCAGCCCGGCGAGAACTTCCACTTGCCCTCGACGAAGTACGTCACCAGCGCGACGGTACCGACCGGCCCGGGGACCTCGAAGCTCGACCAGTGCGCCTCCGACCAGACCTCGAACGGGCCGTGCGCCCACGAAACGTCCAGCCCGACGGCGTTCTGCGAGTAGTCGTACCAACGCGTGCCGACGGGAACGCCCTGCGAGTCGGGGAGCAGGTACGCGCCGGTGCTGCCGCCGACCCCGATCGTCCAGTCCGTGATCGGACGGAAGCCGAGTCGCCCCTGGTAGGTGAGCCCGTCGCCGTACAGACCGTGGTCCCAGAGATCCCATTCCGAGGGCCGCGAGCTGAGCGCGTTGTTCTTGATCTCGAACGCCCAGTCGAACACGGCGACGGTGCCGTCGAACCGGAAGCCGCTCGTGTAGCTCGGGCCCCAGATGACGGGCACCCACTTGCTGCGGTCCGCGGGCTTGTCCTTGCGCGCGAGGAACGCCGCCGTGCCCGGCGCGACGGTCGGCGCGTTCGCGCCGTCGCCCACGGTGGTGATCCACTCGTAGGCGAGCGGCGCGGTGGTCATCGGGTTGTCCCACTCGAAGTAGCGGCGTGCCCACTGGCCGTAGCTCGTCCCGAACTTTCCGGCGGTGAAGCGGAACATCCCGTCGACCGGATCGAGCTGAATGTAGTACTCGTCCGGCCGCGCCTGCGCCGAACCGTCCGTCGGGTCGAAGCCGCGGTCCGCGCGCCCGAGCGCGAACATCGTGATCCAGTCGTAGAGGTCGACCTGGCCGAGCATGCTCAGCCGGGGGTTCGCGAGGTAGTCGTTCGAGTTGTCGATGATGCCGGGCGGCGGCTGGCTCATCACGAAGTTGTCCATCGTGAGGTAGAGGTCGAGGTCGAACGAGATCGTCCGGTCCTCGGTCTCGAAGCGCGTCGCGTCGCGGACGGCGTCGGCGATGTCGTCGATGGGGTCACCGGCGCGCACGACCGCCGGGATCAGGGCGGCGGCGGCGACTGCGGCGGCGATCTCGGCGGCGATGCGGGCGTGCGGTTTCATGCGCGCTCCTCGGTCGCGAGAAGGTCGAAGGCCTCGACCGGTCGGGAGAATCCCTTGGCCTCGATGGGCGGCAGCGGCCCGAAGGTGCCGCGGTCGGCGACGGCGTCTCGGGTGGCGGAATCGACGTAGGCGTGCATCGCGGGAGCCTTCGAGCAGAGGCGAGCGGCGAGGTTGACCCGTTCGCCGAGGACGGTGTAGTCGAGGCGCCGGGCGCTGCCCATGCAGCCGGCCACCACCTTGCCGTAGGCACAGCCGATGCCGATCTGGACAGGCACCCCGCCCCGCGCGTTCGCTTCCGTCCGGGCCGCGAGCATCGCACGCGCGCAGCGGGCCATCCGGAGCGCGTCGTCCCCGGCGGGCTTCGGCGCGCCGAAGGTGACCATGATCAGGTCGCCGACGAACTTGTCGACGGTCCCGCCGTGGGCATACGCGACGTCCGTCAGGAGCGTCATGTGCTCGTTCAGGAGTGCGATCACCGCCTGCGGCGGCTTGCCTTCCGTGAGCGCCGTGAAGCCCCGGATGTCGCAGAAGAGGATCCCGACGTCCTGTTCGGCGCCGCCGAGGTCGAGCTTGCCGGCCATGAGCTCGGCCGCGACCTCCGGGTCCGCCACGGCGTCGAGGACGCGCCGGTACCGCTCGCGCTGCTCGAGCCCCTCGGCCATCGCGTTGAACCGCCGGCCGAGCTGCGCGAGCTCGTCGCGGCCGCGGCTCTCCACCCGGACCGAGAAGTCGCCCCCCTCGATCGCACGTGCGGCATCGCCGAGCGCGCCGACCGGCTTCGACAGGCTCCGCGCCAGGATCGCGGCGAAGCCCACCCCGGCCCCCAGCGCGACGAGCGTGGCGATCGATCCGCTGATCACGAGCGCGCGCACCGCCGTTCGGAGAGGACCGAGTCCGGCGACCACCACGAACGAGGCATTGTTCGATTCGGGAATTCCGTGACGGAGCACGAGGCTCGGCTCCGCGTACGCCCAGAGGTCGATCTCCGAGGCGCCCGACGACAGGGCCGCTGCCGCCTCCTCGCGCGGCCCCGACGGGAGTGAAGTTCCGCACAGCGTGCCGCCGACGAGCAGTCCGGGTTCCAGCACCGTCCCGTCGACCAGCGTGCGGTTCTCGGGAATGCGGACCGGGCTGCAGAGCGCGAGGCACCCGATCCGCGCCTCCTCGGCACGGTCGACGACCGCCGCCGCCAGAACCTCGATCGGGGCACCGGCAACGAGCACGTACGCGAGTCGGAACGCGTCGCCCGAGGTGGACAGTCCTCGGATGCCCTCTCGCGCCGCATCCACGACACCGGGCGAGAGGCCGTCGTCCGCGAGGGCGGTGCCGTCGGCGTTGAAGAACACGAACCCCGCTCCGGCCCCGGCCTGGTCGAGCGAGCCGCGCAGCTCATCGGCCGCGGTCTTGCGGAGCGCGTCGGCATCCTCGGCAAGCATCGTCGCCACGAGTCGGGGCGAGCGGACCAGCCGCTCGATCTCGAGACGCGCCTGGGATCGCCGATCGGACTGGGCCTGGGCGACGGCGTCCACGCGCGCCTCGAGCGCCCCATGCAGCGCATCGATGTACGACCGCCGGACGCGGCTGCCGCCCGCGATCGCCACGATGGCCATCGCGACCAGCACCGTCCCCGCCATCGCCAGCGCGATGCGGGTCGCGAACGTCACTTCGCCGGCTCCTTTGCCGCGTCGGTCCAGTCGACCTCGAGGACCTGCCCCGCCTTCACCTCGACCTCGCGCGTCAGGGTCTGCTTGGGCGACAGCCAGATGCTGACCGAGTGCCTGCCGGGCGCGATGCCGTCGATCGCGAAGCGCCCCTCCGGGTCGGTGACGGCGAACCACGGCGTGTCCACCACGATGACGTTCGCGCGCATGTGCTCATGCACCTCGCAGAAGAGCTGCACGACGCCCGGCGTGTCGAGCACCACCGCGTTCGGCTCCTCGCCCTTGCGGAACCGGCCGAGGTCGAACCGCTTGGCCGGCGAGTAGCTGAACACGCTGTGGTAGAGCTGGTCCTCGTTCGGGAACACGACCGGCGTGCCGGCCTGGACCACCGACAGCGCCGGGCGGAACTGGTAACCGCGCTGCTCGATCCG
>JAIYBS010000068.1 GCA_027488415.1 Planctomycetaceae bacterium
ACCGCGTTCCTCGTCCGGCACCTTCGTCCCGAGGGCTGACCCCGATTTCCCGGTCCGCCGCAGCGATCGCTCCCCGGATGCCGTATCTTCCGGCGAAGACATGCCGATCCGCCGCCTGAACGCCGTTCGCCGCCACCCCCGAGCCTTCACGATCGTCGAGATCCTCGTCGTGGTCGGGATCATCGCGATCATGATGAGCCTGATCGTGAGCGGGCTTCGCGGTGCGCTCGGCGCCGCGCGCAAGACCAAGGAGCTCAACGGACTCCGCGGCGTCCACGCGGCATGGTCGGCGTACGCGAACACCTACGAGGAGAACCTGCTGCCGGGCTACCTCGACGAGCAGAGCCAGGCCAACTGGGGGGTCGAGTTCCAGAACCTCTCCGGCCAGGCGATGCCCCGCGCGCTGACGCAGACCTACCCGTGGCGCCTCGCCCGCTACATGGACAGCCCGTACAACGCGCTTCTGAGCTACCTCGAGCTCGAGGCGTCGACCGCCAGCGCGAATGACGAACCGAGCATTCAGTGGGACGGCGCCCCGACGCCCCCGGCATGGATGACGAGCGCGTTCGGGCAGCCGGGCAGCCTCCTGTCGCTGCAGCCGGCCTTCTCCTACAACGCGGTCTACGTCGGCGGCTGGTACACGTCGCAGGCCGCGGGCGCGACGACCCTGCGGTTCAACAACGCGTCGTGGACCTCGGCCTCCGCGAACAACGCGCCGCGTACGGGCGGGCTGGTCGCGACCCGCCTCGCGAGCATCAACCGCACCTCCGAGGTCGTCGTCTTCGCGGGCGGCACCCTGCGCCCGGTCGGTGGCTACAAGTACCCGGCCGCCGGCGAGGACCGGATCCCCGGCAATTCCTGGATCGTCCCGCCGATGCTCGGCACGCAGGGCGTCTGGGGCCCCTCCCTCGGCGGCGGCACGCTCGAGGGCATGAACGGCGGCGGATCGGCCGGCGGGATGGGCGACTTCTGGCTCCCCGGCCTCGGCATCTCCGACACCGGCCTCCTCGGCGTCAACACGCTCGAAGGCGTCCCGGTGCGGCGCCACAACGGACTCGTCGCGACCGTCAAGGCCGACGGCTCCACCGAGAGCACGAACATCGGTGCACTCATGGACATGCGCGCCTGGATCGATGCCGCCGACCGCGCGGACTTCACCCACGGGGACTGAGCGCCCCGGCGCCTCGGCGGTCAGGGGCGGTACTCGATGCTCGCGATCGTCACGTCGTCCTCCCACGGGAGGCCCGAGGCGTGCCGCGCGAGCAGTTCGCGCAGGCGCGACACGTCGTCGGCGGCGCTGCGGCTTCCCTCGAGCGCGGAGACGACCGTTGATGCGTCGTCGGCGAAGTTGGGGCACAACCGATCGCCCGTGGGCCCGGGCTGCTCGACCACGCCGTCGCTGAAGAGAACGATCCGGTCCCCGGGCGCGAGCTCGAAGCCGTCGGCCTCGTAGCGGATGCCCTCGAAGAGGCCCACCATCGTCATGTTGCTCGGGAACACGAGGCGCTCGGCGCGCCCGTCGGCGCGGACGATCGCGGCGTAGGCATGCCCCGCATCGACGCCGCGGCAACGACCGTCCGGATGGACCTCGACGGCGATCGCGGTGATGAAGCCGGCGGTCGCGACCTCGAAGGACGGACGGCGCGCGAAGAAGTCGGACACGGCGGTCACCGCCTCCTCGACCGCGAGGCCCATGCGGACCGACGTGTCGAGGTGCGTCACGGCGGCGGCCATCACGAGCCCGGCACCCGCGCCCTTGCCCGCGACGTCGCCGAGCGCCGCCGCGACGCGGCCGTCGGCGGCATCGACCACGGCGAAGAAGTCGCCGCTCACGCGCGTGTCCGCCGCGCGGCTGAAGCGCACCCAGCGGACGTGGCCGCGCACGCCCTCCTCCTCGGGCATGAGACGCTTCTGGATGAGGCGCGCCTGCTCCAGGTCGCCGACGAGCTTGCGCTGCTCGGCCGTCCCGATGGCGGCGCCGGCGAGCTGCGCGACGAGGTTCGCGAAGGGGATCGCGGCTGCGGCGGGACGAACGCCCGCGCGGCAGTCGGCGTAGACGAAGAGCCGTGGCGCACCGGGCCCGGTGACGAGCGGCGTGCAGATCGCGGCGCTCGTCCCGATCATGCTCTCCGCAGCCCGGAAGCGCAGGTCGTCCTCGAGCTGCACCATCGCGCGCGCGTCCCTCGCGGCGGCGAGGAGCGTGCGACTGAACGCGCCGCCGCGGGCCACGGCCTCCGGCGGCGCGACCGCGAGCGGCTTCCAGGGCGCGTCGTCGTCCGTACCTGCGAGGCCGATCACGGCCGCGCGCTCGAAGTCACGGGACTCGCACAGGATCGCGGCGACGGCCTCGAGCACGCCCTGCTCGTCCGCGGCCGCGTTGATGCGCGCGCTCGCCGCGATGAGCGACGAGAGCCGCAGCTCCGCGAGCCGCTCGAGCTCCGCCCTCGGAACCTGCATGGCACGCGCGCCGGCGGCGGCGTCCGTGAATCCGAGCGTCTCGAGCGCGCCGGAGCGGCCCGCCTTCCCGAGGTCGACCCGCATCCCGAACGGCCCGATCTGGAGCACCGACCCGTGCTCGAGCAGCCGGCGCTGGCCGGCCGCGACCAGCTCGCCGTCGACGAGCGTGCCCGTCTTGCCCGCGCTCACGATGGTCCATGCGCCGTCGGCGAAGGAGAGCTCGGCGTGGCGGCGCGAGACGCCGGGGTCCGCGAGCGGCACGTCCGGCCGCTGCTCCGCGGACGGCCTGCCGAGCACGATCACGCGACCGGCGGCCGGCGGGTCGAACGCCTCGGCGGGGCGACCCTGTCCGAGGAACTCGAGCCGGATGCGGTCGCTCATGCTGACGGACTCAGGGCGCCCCGACCTCGGCCGGCGGACGCTCGGTGGCGCGCGACGGGTCGACCGACGGCTTCGCGCGGGAGGCCGGTGGCTCGGTGCCGAAGGAGAGCTGGGCCACCGCGATCATCGTCTCGAGGCGACCGAGCGTGTTCTCTCGCAGCGCGCCGAAGCCCATGTACGGGAAGAGCGCGAGCAGCGCCACGACCAGGCCCGACGCGGTCGCGACGAGCGCCTCCGAGATGCCGCCCGACACGGCGCGCGGGTCGACGAGCGCCTGCCCGCCGGAGAGCAGGTCGAAGCTCGTGATGATGCCCGTGACGGTGCCCAGGATCCCGAGCATCGGCGCCGCAGTGATGATCGTCGAGAGCGTCGCCATGAAGCGGTCCATGCGGATGCGCTCGGTCTCGACCGCGCCCACCGCGACCGCGTCGCTGGCGCCGTCGGCGAGCAGCGCCCGGGCCACCCGCGCGTACACGGAGTCGGACGTATCCGCGAGCGCCGCGGACCGCGTCCGGTCGCCGCGGCGCATCGAGTCCATGAGCGAGACGAACCCGCGCTTCGCCGCCGGGCCGTTCTGGCGCACCCAGTACAGCGCGCGCTCGAAGGACAGCGTCACGGAGATCAGGCTGAGCACGAGGAGCGGCCACATGACGGGCCCGCCCTTGTGCATGATGGAGGTGAACTGCTCGGTCATTCGTGGTGCACGGCAGCCGCCGCGATCGGAGAATCATACGGATTCCGCTACAATCCGCGGGATGCCCGCCGTGGAATCCCGTGCGTCCGACACCGACCTCCTCGCAGAGGTCGAAGCCTCCCTGCAGCAGGCGCTCGCGCGGCATGCCCTCGCCCCCACGCTGCGCGAGGCGATGCAGTACGCGACGCTCGGCGGCGGCAAGCGGGTCCGCCCGATCCTGACCCTCCGCGCGTGCGAGGCCGTCGGCGGCCGCAGGCAGGACGCGATGCACGCGGCGATCGCGCTCGAGATGATCCACTGCTTCAGCCTGGTGCACGACGACCTGCCGGCCCTCGACAACGACGACCTCCGCCGCGGGCGCCCGACCACGCACAAGGCCCACGGCGAGGCGCTCGCGATCCTCGCGGGCGACGCGCTCACCTCGGTCGCGTTCGAGGTCGCGCTCGATTCGCCGGTCCGCCCGGCGGAGATCGCCCGCGAGCTCGGCGCGGCGACCACCGCGATGATCTCGGGCCAGGTCTACGACACCCTCGGGGGCTTTGCGGGGGCCGAGGGCGCCGCCGAGCGCCTGAAGCTGATCCACGACAACAAGACCGGCGCGCTGATCCGCTGCGCGTGCCGCATGGGCGCGCTCTGCGGGTCGCCCGACGAGGCCCGCCTCGAGGCCCTCGGCACCTACGGCGACGCCATGGGGCTCATGTTCCAGGTGGTCGACGACATCCTCGACGAGACCCAGTCGACCGAGCACCTCGGCAAGGCGTCCGGCAAGGACCGGGACGCCGGCAAGCTCACCTACCCCGCGGTCTTCGGGCTCGACGAGAGCCGCCGGCACGTCGACACGCTCCTCAACCGCTCCATGCAGGCCCTCCGACCCCTCGGAACGGCCGCAGAACCCCTCCGGGACCTGGCCAAGGCCCTGGCGACCCGGACGCGATAACTGCCCCCGGCTATCCTTTCCCATTCACCTATGAAGCTCCTTCCCACGATCGCCGGCCCCGCCGACCTCAAGAAGCTCTCCGTCGAGCAGCTGCCGCAGCTCGCCGCCGAGGTCCGTCAGGCCATCTGCGAGCAGGTCGCGAAGTCCGGCGGTCACCTCGCGCCGAACCTCGGCGTCGTCGACCTCACCATCGCGATGCACTACGTGTTCGACTTCGGGCACGACCGGCTTCTGTGGGACGTCGGCCACCAGTGCTACACGCACAAGTTGCTGACCGGCCGCCAGCACCTGCTCGGGAAGCTGCGCCAGCGCGGCGGCATGGCCGGGTTCCCCGAGCCGCGCGAGTCCGACTACGACCTCTTCTCGGTGGGCCACGCGGGCACCGGCATCTCGACCGCCGTCGGCGTCGCGCGCGGCGACACGCTGGCCGGCGAGGGCTGGTCGCCCGAGAATCCGGCCGGCCGTCGCACGGCCGTCGTGATCGGCGACGCGAGCATCGTCAACGGCGTTGCGATGGAAGGCCTGAACAACGCCGGCGTCCTCGGCCGCCAGTTCATGGTGGTGCTCAACGACAACG
>JAIYBS010000050.1 GCA_027488415.1 Planctomycetaceae bacterium
GGCGCGCAGTTCGGCCGCGACGAGCCGAAGCTAGGCGCGGGACTCAAGAATTTTCGACCCATCACGCTTGTCGGCGCGCGTCGCAACGCGATCAACGCGATCGAGCTGAAGTACGCGCTCACCAACACGACCGTCCAGCTGTCGGGCTCCGCGTCGAGCTCGTCCTCGGTGAGCCATCCGGCGCACGCTGCGGTGGTCGCCGCCGCGCCGCCGACCCCCGCGGCCGCAGGCGTGCCGGCGACGACCCAGGGCGAGACGGTGCAGAACGCCGCCGCGGGCGAATCGCCGGCGGCCTCCGGCAGCGCGGCGCAGGCCGTGACCGGCAACAGGGCGACCGCGCGCGCCGAGAAGGCCTCCGGCAACGCCGGCGGGACCGCCTCGATCGTGCGACGGGTGCAGGAACAGGTCAGCGATGCGAGGGAGAAGGCCGATCAGGCCGTCCAGTACCTCGTCCAGGCCGAGGGCCAGCTCGACACGGTGCTCGCGCGCCGCGACGCGCTCCGGGCGCTCCAGACGCTCGCGGTCGCCCGGCGCGACGAGGCGCGCGCGGCGCTCCAGTCGCACGAGGCCCTCCTCCCGGGCGCGCTCGCGCTCGGGTCGTCCGCGGACGCGGCGATCGGGGCCTTCGACGCCGGCCGCGATGCGATCGGCGCGGACTTCGAGGAGTTCGACTCGCAGCTGGCCAACGCGAACGACGCGCTCGACGCGATCCGCATCATCCTCGACGCCGGCAACGGCAACGGCAACGGCGGCAGCGGCGGCGGGCCCATCGACACGGGCGGCGTCGTGTCGCTCGTCTCCGGGGCCGAGCGCGGCGGCGGCCAGGTGCCCGACGACGAGCTCTCCGTGCTCTTCGAGGCGCTTCGGACGGCCCTGGTCGCGATGGACGATGCGCGCGCGTCCGCGGAGGGAACACTCGGCTCGATCGCCGAGCACCGCGAGGAGCTCTTGCAGCTCGTCTCCACGCTCGAGTCGGGCGCGCGCGCGCAGGCGCTGACCGCCGTGCTCGCGTACGACGCCGCGGTCGCGCAGCTGAACTCGGCGCTGCAGTCCGGCGAGGGTGCCGCTGCCGTGGCCGATGCCGCGAAGCGCGCGGTCGCGAACCTGCAGTCGCTGATCGCGACGCTCGCCGTGCAGTCGCCGACCGCACAGACCGTCGCCACGGCACGCACGGCCCTCGCCCGGCTCGATGCCGCGGCGACCGGGCTCGGTCGCGCCGTCGCGGCGCTCGAGGCCATCCGCGCCGCACGCTCCTCCGTGACCGGTGACGAGCGGGCTGCGGCGCTCGGCCAGGTCGAGGCGCTCTACCAGCGCCTGGTGGCGGCCCGCGTCCGCGTCCTCAGCGAGTGGGCGGACATCAATGCCGGCATCGCTGGCCGCGGCGAGCAGCTCGCCTCGGCCCTCGCGGACGCCGAAGAGGTGCTCGGCGGCGTCGGCGACGCGTTCGTCGTTCGCGCGCTCGACGCCGACCTCGCGGTCGGGGCGTTCGCCGATGGCGCGGAACTCGCGCTCGCGGACGCGCAGGTCGCGGCGGCGGACCGCACCGGTGCGATCGACGACGCCGGACTGCTCGAGAACCTCGCGGTCGGCGTCGCCGGCGTCGAGGACCTCGCGGCGGAGTCGGGCGAACGGCTCGCGGAGCTGGCGGCGGCGAGCCTCGCCGACCGCCTGCAGCTCGTCGACGGCGCCATCGAGTCGCTCGACGCGATGAACGCCGCGCTCGACGGCGCCTTCGCGACCGCCGCGCTGATCGACGAGGACCTCGGCGACCGGCTCGGCGGCATGGACGTCGCATCGCTCGCGGCGCGCGCCTCCGAGGCGCTCGACGCGATCCTCGCCGCGCATGCGGATGCCTCGGAGTTCGCGTCGCTCGGCAGCTCCGCGCACGCGGCCGCCCTCGCGGCGGGCGCCGGCGCGGACCATCTCGCGCAGGTCGCCGCGGAGCTGCGGGAGCGCTTCGGCATCTCCGACTCGTTCGCGGCCGACGCCGCCGCGGCGATCGCCGCGCTCGCGGGATCGGCGGGGTCCTCCGCGGAGCGCGCCGCCTCGGCACGCAACGTCATCGCCGGCCTCGTCGCGGTGGCGCGATCTGAGGAGATCGGCTCGAGGCTCGCCCGGATCCAGGCGCTCGCGGACGCGCGCGGCTGGGGCTCGACCGGCGGGCTCGCGCTCCTCGAGCGGGCCGACGCCGCCTACGTCGCGACCAACGAGCTCGGCAGCGGGACCTTCCGCCTGATGGCCCAGGACTCCGCCGACGCCATGTCGCCGTTCGCGGCATCCGCGTCCAGCCAGCTCGAGAGCCTCACGCAGATGGCGACCGTGAGCACGCAGATGGTGACCGCGCTCGACGGCGCCGAGGGCGCCGCGAATGCCGCGGAACGCGCACTCACCGACGCGACCGCGATGCGCGTCGACGCGGAGGCGAACGAGGTCGGTGCGGCGGGGGGGCTGCTGCGGACCCAGCTCTTCGTGGACGCCGGCGACCTCGCGGGCGCCGGCACGCAGAGCGCGCTGACCGGCACGTTCGCCGCGGCTGCCCGGGCGTCCGCCACCTCTGCCGCGGGCCACGCCGACGTGGCGAAGGACCAGGTCGTCATCGCCCAGGGATTCGAGGCCGACGTGAACCGCCTGTCGCCGGACGTCCTTGCGTTCGGCAACAACCGGAACGCGTTCGAGTCCTCCGCCGCAGCCCGCCGGGATGCGGTCGATGCCTCGCGCGTGGCGGGCGACGCGCTCGCGGCGGACGCGAAGTTCTACGACGACGTCGCGCAGGCCCTCGCGCTGCCA
>JAIYBS010000151.1 GCA_027488415.1 Planctomycetaceae bacterium
ACGAACAACGACATCGTGGTCGAGGCCGACGGCCTCACGAAGGTCTTCTCCGACTTCTGGCTGCGCCAGAAGGCCGTCGCCGTCGACGGAATCTCGTTCCGGATCCGTCGCGACGAGATCTTCGGCCTGCTCGGGCCCAACGGCAGCGGCAAGAGCACGACGATCAAGATGATCCTCGGCCTGCTGCACCGGTCGAAGGGGCTGCTCTCGGTCTTCGGCAAGGAGCCGACGGACGTCGCCGTCAAGAAGCGCATCGGCTACCTGCCCGAAGAGAGCTACATGTACCGGTTCCTCACGCCGGTCGAGACGCTCGACTTCTACGGCAAGCTCTTCGGCCTCGAACGCGCGGTGCGCCGCCGGCGGACGGCCGAGCTCCTCGAGATGGTCGGCCTGACGCACGCGGCGAACCGCGCGGTGGGCGAGTTCTCCAAGGGCATGGCGCGTCGCCTCGGCATCGCGCAGGCGCTGATCAACGACCCGGACCTGCTGATCCTCGACGAGCCGACGTCCGGCCTCGACCCGCTGGGCTCGCGGCAGGTGAAGGACCTCATCGTCGACCTCGGCCGGCGCGGGAAGACGATCCTCCTCTCGAGCCACCACCTCGACGACGTGCAGGACGTGTGCGACCGGATGGTGATCCTCTACGGCGGGAAGATCCGCAGCGAGGGCACGGTCGACGAGCTGCTCGAGGACTCGGGACGCACCGTGATCACGACGCCGCGGCTCGACGCCGCGACCGTCGCGCAGGTGGAACGGGTGCTCCGCGAGACGGTGCACGTGAACGTGGAGCGCGTCGCCGCGCCGCGCCAGCGGCTCGAGGATCTCTTCCTCGAGATCGTCGAGCGTGCCCGCGCCGACCGCGCCGCGACCAGCGGCGCGCAGGCCGGCGGCCCGACGGCGGCGTTCCTGCTCGGCGAGGGTTCGGGCCGAGGCGAGGGCTCCGCGCTGATCGACGAGCTGGCGGCGGCGTCCGCAGCAGCCGTTCCCGCGCCGGCCGCTCCCGCGCCCGCACCGGTGCCCGCAGCCGACCGCGCGATGCTCGATGCGCTCGTATCCGGCGCCCCCGCAGCCGCGGCTCCTGCCGCTCCCGCCCCGACGGCTCCTGCCGCGCCGGCTACCGCGCCGGCCCCGGCGGCTCCTGCGGCCCCGGCTGCCGCTCCCGCCGCACCGCGCGCCGACGCGTCGAAGGGCGTCGACCGATCCGTGATCGATGATCTGCTCGGCGGAGGCGACCGACCGTGACCGCGCTCGTGCAGCGCCTGCACCAGTGGCTGCACGACCGGCTCGCGACCCGCGCGGCGCGCGTGCTCGCGACCGTCGTGGCGCTCGCCGTGCTCGGTGCGATCGGCGTGCCCGTGCTGCGCGTCGCGTTCGATCTCGGCGAGCAGCGGTCCGCGATCCTCGCGGCGCTCGCGAAGTGCTCGGCCGCCGCCGGCGACCCCGCCGCCGTGCAGCTCCTCCAGCGCGGCACGGTTCGCGTCGGTGACCGCGACTACGGCGGCCCGCGGGTGGTCGGCCGCGCGGTCGACCTGTTCGAGGACGACGGCGCGATGTCCGAGGCGACCAAGCGCGAGTTCTCCTGGCGCCTGCTCGGCGACCAGGTTCCCGGCTGGATGCCCTTCGTGCTCGTGCAGTCGCCCACGCTCGTGGTCGCCGTGCTCGCGGTGTCGGGCGCGGCCGCGATCGGCGGCATCTGGCTCGGCTTCCTGCTCCCGATGCTCGAGATCGGCGGCCTGGTCGCGCTCGTCGCGGGCGGCTGCTGGCGCTTCGGCTGGACCACCGCGGCGCAGTGGACCGTGAGCGCCGCGCTCGCGCTCCTCCTCTTCGGCTTCCTCTGGCGCGCGGCGCGGGGCCTGCTCTCCGGGCGCGCCGGGCCGGTCGCCGTCGCGGGGAACACCGCGCTCGAGGGCGTGCGCACGCTCGCCGTCCCCGGATTCGCGCTGCCGGTCGCGATGGCGCTCCCGTTCCTGGCACTCTCCCGCGAGCCGGGCGAGGCCCTGTACCAGGCGATCCCGGGCTTCCTCGACTGGGGCCACACCGCCGTCTACACCTTCTCCGCGCTGTTCGTGATCTTCTTCGGCTGCGCCTCGACCGCGTTCGAGATCCGCGACCGCCAGGTGTGGTCCGTGGTCACCAAGCCGATCTCCCACGGCGGGTGGCTCCTCGGCAAGTGGCTCGGCACGCTGGCGCTCGGCATGACGATCGTCGTCGGCGGCTTCGTCCTGCTCGCCTGCGGCACGGCGTTCCTCGCGTCGCAGAAGCCGATCGACGAGCGCGACGCGCGCGACGTGCGCGACACCGTGCTCGTCGGCCGCATCGGCACGAAGCCCTCCTACCAGGAGCCGGACCCGCAGGCGGTCCGCGAGGCCGTCGACCAGGACATCGCCGCGGACAGCGTCCTCAAGGCCGACATCGAGAACGGGACCCAGGACGAGGCGGAGGTGCGCCGCAACCTCGCGGGCCAGAAGCGACGCCAGTTCCTCGACCAGCAGCGCCAGGTACCGCCCGGCGACAGCCGCGAGTTCACGTTCACCGGCCTGCGCGACGCCGTCGCGGCGAAGCGGGGCATCGCGCTCCGCTACAAGTTCCACGGCGGCGGTGACGACGAGCACCAGCGGTTCCCGGCGATGCTCCAGTACGCGAGCGGCAAGGGTGCCGGCGGCTGGGAGCTCCGCGAGTGGGTGCCGGGCGAGGTCTACACGCTGCCGATCGACGCGCGCTTCATCGACGACGACGGCACGCTGCGCCTTCGCATCTTCAGCGCCGGCTGGGACGAGAAGGAGAGCAAGCCCGTTCCCGGCACGATCACCATGTTCATGCTCGACGACTCGCTCGAGATCATGGTGGACGAGTCGTCCTTCGTCGGGAACCTGCTTGCCGCGGCCTTCGTCGACCTGTGCAAGCTCGGCTTCCTCGCGGCGCTCGCGGTGGCGGCCGGGTCGGTCCTCAGCTTCCCGATCGCCGTGCTCCTGGCCTTCGGCGTGTTCTGCATGGCGACGCTCACGCCGTTCCTGGCGGTCTCCATCAAGAACTACTACCCCGACCGGTCGAACGGCCTCGTGATCTGGGCGTTCCAGGAGGTGATCCTGGCGATCGCGAGCGCGATCGAGTTCCTGCTCCGCGGCTTCGCCGCGCGCAGCCCGAGCGACTCGCTCGCGCAGGGCCGCGCGATCGGCTGGGCCACGCTCCTCGACACCTTCGCCGGCATCGGCCTCGGATGGACCGGGGCCGTCCTCGCCGCGGGCTGGTTCTCGATCCGCCGGAAGGAGATCGCCGTCTACAGCGGCCAGGGCTGACCGATGCGCGACCGGACGATCCAGCTCCTCTCCGTCGCCGCCGCCGCGGCGTCCCTCGCGGGCGGCGGCATGCTGCTGCCGCGCATCACCGCCGCGAGCGACGAGGCGAAGCTCCGCTACACCGACGTCTCCGTCGAGGGCGCGCCCCCGATCGTCGCCGTCGGCGCGGCGATCGGCGCCGTGCGCGGGCTGGTCGTCGACTACCTGTGGATCCGCCTGCAGGCGATGCGCGACGCCGGCCAGTTCTACGACGCGCGCCGGCTCGCCGACCTGATCACCAAGCTGCAGCCGCGCTTCGGCGAGGTCTGGGCCTTCCACGGGCACAACCTCGCCTACAACCTGTCCGTCATGACGAGCACGCCCGACGAGCGCTGGCGCCTCGTCAACAGCGGCATCGACCTCGTCCGCGGCAAGGGCATCCGCTACAACCCCAACGACCTGATCCTCTACAAGGAGCTGGCGTGGTGGCTGGCGCACAAGGTCGACGGCCTCAGCGACGACGCCCACCTGCACTACAAGCGCGAGTTCGCGAAGGAGTGGCACTTCCTGCTCGGCGACCCGCCGCCCGGCACCAAGGACCGCGCCGCGTGGATGCAGCGGGTCGCGGACGCGCCCGCCACCTACGAGGAGCTCGTCGCGGCGGAC
>JAIYBS010000152.1 GCA_027488415.1 Planctomycetaceae bacterium
GAAGCCGCCAGCAGCCCGCTGGTGCGCCAGCGCGACGGCTGGATGGACGAGGAGCGCGCACGCGAGATCCGCGCCATCGTGCGCGACGCACTCGCCGACAGCTCGACGCGCGCGTCGTTCCTCGCCGAGGAGTGGACCGTCGGCTACGACCACGGGAACTTCGTCCGGAGCGCGGACGGGGCCACGAGCATGAAGTTCTCGCTGATGAACCAGGTTCGGTTCGTCTTCAACTCGGCGGGCGGCCAGCCGATCCCGGGCTTCGACACGCAGACGCGCTGGGGCATGGAGAACCGGCGCGTCAACCTCACGTTCTCCGGGAACGTCGCCGACCCGTCGGTGAGCTACCTGTGCCTGCTGGCCTACCAGTCGCAGGCGGACCGGTTCGTGCAGGAGCCCGGGATCGTGCGGCCCATGTACGCGTGGGTCGCCAAGGACTTCGGCCACGGCTGGACCGGCACCGTCGGGCTCCAGAACGTGCCGTGGGACCTCGAGAGCATGTTCTTCGGATCGAGCCGGCTGACGACGGGCGAGTACTCGGTGTTCAACTACCGCTTCGGAGCCGGCAAGCAGCCCGGCGCGACCATCCGCTGGCAGGGCGAGTCGCTGCGCACGGTCGCCGGGGTCTTCAACCAGCTGAACTCGCTCGCGGAGCGCTGGAACGCGCCGGAGAACCTCTCGTTCGCGGTGGCCTCGCGCACCGAGCTGAAGATCGGCGCGGACTGGCAGCAGCTCGAGTGGATGTCGGGCGCGCCGGGCGACGTACCGGGGTTCGTCGCGGGGCTCGGGCTCTGCATGAGCAACGGCCGCGCGCAGAACCCGCAGCTGGCACCGCCGCTCGGGCAGCCCACGCCGTCGGCGCAGGGCGTGACGGCCGACCTGCGCGCGGTCTTCGGCGGCGCGAGCCTCATCGGGCAGTTCGCGTACATGCGCGACCCGGTGGGCGGCCCGGAGCTCGGCTGGTTCACGGGCCTCAACGTGCAGGGCAGCGCGTTCCTGACCGGCACGCTCGAGGCGTTCGCCGCGGCCGCCTGGATGGACGACGTGCCCGTGGAGTGGATCGCCGAGGCCGGCGCGAACATCTACCTCGAGGGACGCGCGCTCAAGCTGACCATCAAGGCAATCGTGCCGTTCGGGAACGGCCGCGTCGGCGGCATCCGCGAGATCGCGGGCGGCCTCGGCATCGCGCAGGCGAACAACAACGCGAGCTTCGTGACGCAGCTGCAGATGACGTACTGAGGGGGAATCAGCCCCAGTTGGAGAGAAGCGAGCCGAGGTCGGCTCCGTCCACGCGCCCGTTTCCGTCCATGTCGGCGGCGCTGCGGGTACCGGGCGGGACCGGCCCCCAGCGAGAGAGCAGCGCGCCGATGTCCGCCCCGTCGACCCGACCGTCGCCGCCGACGTCGCCGTCGCGGAGTTCGCGCAGGAGGCGAGGCTCGAGGGTCGACCCGTCATTGACGAGGATCGCGCCGGCCGCGTTTGCGGCCACGACCTGGAGCGGCGCGGCGCCCGCGGGACGGTCGACGACGACCGTCTCGAGGTCGACGAGCCCGATGGCCGGTCGCCACAGGTACGAACGCGGCTCATAGAGGCCAACGAGCGCGCGAGCGACCATCAGGTCGGCACGCGGCGCCGATACGACCTCGACGAGATGCACCGGTTGCGCGATCGACGGCCCGAGGTCCGAGCCCGGTCCGAACGCGCTCGCGCGGAACAGCCTCGTGCCCGACCGATGCGTGCCGAAGATCGAGGCGCCGAGCGGTCCCTGCGTGAGGAGGTTTCCGCCGACGTGCGTGCCCACGCTGTCGGAGCCCGCGGGCATCAGCGGCAGGACGCCGCCACCGGGCAGCCACGCGACCGCGACCCCGTCGACTGCGCCGACCGCGGTCCCGTCGACGGATCCACCCGCCGCGCGGGAGTCGGCCGCGCCCGAGGGATGCTCGAGGACGGTCGCTTCGCCGCCCGGACTCCAGCGCACGGCGCGGGTCCCGGCGGCAAGCCGCGCCGACCCGAGCGCGCGCCCGTCGGGGAGCACGCACTTCGCCTCGACGTCCCAGGCCGCGGAGAGCGAGGATGCGAGACCGAGGTCATCGACGGTGCCGTCCGGTCGAAGGCGGAACGCGCCGCTCCGCACCATTGCGCCCGAGCCGACCGCCCAGCCCTGCTCGTTGCTCGAGTGGACGGCGCTCACGCCCGACGGTGACCCGCCGAGGATCGAGAGCGTCCCATCCGAGGCGGCGATCGAGAGCGCCGTGGTGCACGCCCCGTTGACAGGCGGGCACCAGTCGCCGGACACCAGAACCCGGCCGGCTCCGAGGAATGCGATCGGCTCGACGAAGTCGAAGGACCCCGACGGCAATTCCGCCACGGAGCCGGCGGCGTCGACCACGTACGCGCGCGAACCTCCGATCGTGGTGCCGCAGTCGACCTCCCCGAGCACCAGTCCCGACGACGAGAGCGCGACGCCCCGCCCCCGCGCAAGCGAGTCTGGAACACCAGGCCAGCACTGGAGCGCGGGCGCAGGCACCGGGTCCGCGCGGTAGCGCGGCGGAAGCGCGTGGGAGGCAGCTCCGGTGGCGAGGGTGGCGAGCGCGACGACCGCGTGGCGTCGTGGAGTCATGCGTCAAGTATCCCACGGCGTGCCCGTGGGGCAAAGCGGATCCGCGTCAGACCGCGACGGCCACGGATCGCCGCGCCTCGTCGACGATGCCCGCGGGGCAAGCGGCCACGGCCGCCTCGAGGCGGGCGCGCTCCGCCGCCGGGACGCGGGCGGTGACGCCGAGCCGCGCGAAGGTGTCGAGCCGCGACGCGGCATCGAGGCCCGCGTAGACGGTCGTCGCGTCGACGATCGGCTTGCCCATGACGTCCTCGAGGTCCTTCTGCGAGTAGGTCGGCCGCACCGCGGCCGTGGACTTGGTGCCGTACTGGTTCAGGTTCGACGCGAAAATGCCCGCGGCGCTGACCGGCAGGAAGTCCTCGTAGCGGAGCCCCTCGTACTGCGCCAGCCCGCGGCGGACGAGCTCGTGGATGTCCGCGGTGTCGATCGTGCCGGCCTTCGCGGCCGCCATGCCCGCCGGCGTCGGCGCGTAGCGCCCGAACACGAGCCCGCGCTCGAGGAGTTCGAGCAGCGACTTCGGGAACGAGGCGAACGGCACCGAGTAGAGCTCCTCGTAGCCCGCCCAGTCGCGGGACGGCAGCTTCGGGTCGCGCTCGCGGATCGCGTCGGCCTTCGCGAGGCAGTCGTCGTAGAGCTTTCGCCCTTCCTGCGTGCACGCGTAGCCGCGCTCCTCGATCTCGCCGAAGCGCGCGGTGTGCGTCGACTTCGCGGTCGAGCCGTCCTCCGCGGCGAACTCCACCGGCTCGGTGAGCGCCTTGTAGGCGTCCTGGCGCAGGAGCACCGGGGTGTCCTGCGACGGACCCTCGGTGAGGTCCTTGAAGCCCGCGTGCGGGAGCGACGAGAGCCGGAACGCATCGCCGCGGAAGGCCGCGACCAGCGTGTCGACGAGGGCGGCGACGTCCGCGGAGGTCACCTCGCCCTGCTGGTAGCTGTCGATCTCGGCGTGGCTCAGGTGCTTGAAGTGGAGGCGCAGCCAGTCGCGGTCGGCGGCCTTCGCGAGGCGCGCGAGCGCGACCGTGGCGCGCGAGCGGAACGCGGCCTCGTCGAGCTCGCCCATGCAGTGCTTCATGGCGGCCGTGTAGAGGTCCATGAGGAGCGTGTTCGGCGTCAGGTGGTTCAGGTGGTGCCGCTCGAAGCAGGCGATGTCGGCGGCGATCTTGAAGCCGTCGGCGGAGAGCTGCTTGTAGAGCTCGAGGTCGCGGGCCCTGCCCGTCCACTTGAAGATCCGCTCGCAGGCCTCGGCAATGAGCGCGTCGAAGTCGGCCCGGTCGAGGCCGCCCTGCCGCTCGGACTTCTCGATCAGCTCCTTCGCGCGCGCGGAGAACACCTCGCGCGTCGCGAGGACGCGCTCGATGCGCTCGCGGGTGGAGGGGTCGAACCAGTTGGTCTGCAGGAGCGACGTGAAGACGCGGTGCTCGGGGCGCAGCTGCGAGCGGAAGGCCGTCGCGATGATCGGCTGGCTCTTCGCGCCGACGCAGGTCATGTCGTAGAAGTTGTGCGGCTCCATCGCGAAGCAGCCGAAGAACCGCGCGATCCACCGGTACTCGTCGGGGCGGCCGATGCGGATCGCGCCGTGGCGCTCGCCGCTCGTGCGCGCGAGCTGCTCGGGCGTCATGTGGAAGCCGCGATGCAGCTTCGACACCAGCTCGCACACCGCCTTGTTGGTCTCCTCGTTGACCGCGAGCGACCGGTCGTAGAGCGGCACCTCCTTGCCGAACATCCGGGAGAGCTCGGCGAAGAGGCGGTTCTGCATGTCGCGGCGGTCGACGAAGGCGTTGCTCATGACCAAAATCGTAGCGCACCGGGTCAGAACGGAAGCGTGAATCCGGCCCACGCGGACGCTCGTCCCGGGCCGTCCCAGGCCTCGGTTCCGGGAACGTCCGAAGGCACGGCGGACGACCACCGCGCGTCGAGCACGAAGGCCCATCCGTCCGAGAGACCGAACCGCAGGGTTCCGGAGAGGCGCCACGAGGCGTCGGCCTCCGCGTCCGGCGCGACCGCGGCGCGCAGCGAGAGCGCCGCATCCTCCGAGAGCCCGAGCGTGAGGCGCGCTCCCGTCATCGGCGCGGCGGTCGCGCTGGCGGCGATGCCCGCCCCGAGCACGCCAGAGAGCGCGGAGGCATCGATCCGCGCTCCGGTCAGCAGGTCGAGGCGGAGCGCACCGGACTCGAGCGTACGAACGCCGAGGCCGGCGTCGAGCAGCAGGTCGGACCGCGTCGCGGGACCGTCGCCCGCACGACGGAACTCACCGTCAAGGTCGAGGCCGATGCCGGCGCGGCTCCACAGCGACGCGTCGAAGGCACGGCCCGCGCGCGCGTCGAGCGACTCGGGGTCGATCGCGCCGGGCGCCAGCGCGAACGAGCGCGCGGCGAGCGACCAGGGCGCACGCTCGACGTCCGCGCGGATCGCGGGGGCGAGGAGTGTCGCGATGCATGCGGCTGCCGCTGCATGACGGAAGGCGCGTCCCATGCAGACATGTACGCAGCGCGGCGCACCGCCGTTCGCGACCGCGCCAAGGACCGGGAATTCAGCGTTCCAGGTAGTCCAGGTCGCGGTGGAACGTCTCGTCGAGCGCGAGCGCCGCGACGATTCCGATCGCCACGCAGCAGATCCCGATGGTGAGCGTCGCGGGAACCACGCCCATGCCCGGCTTCGCGGCGAGCCACACGCTCGTGATCGGCACCGCCATCGCGCGCACGAAGTTCGGCGCGCTCGTCGCGGCGGTGGCGCGCAGGTTCGTGCCGAACTGCTCGCTCGCGGTCGTGACGAAGATCGCCCAGTAGCCGGTCGCCGCGCCCACGAGGCACATCATGCCGTAGAAGGCCACGGGCCC
>JAIYBS010000268.1 GCA_027488415.1 Planctomycetaceae bacterium
CCGCGGTGACCGCGAGGAGCGTCGCGAACTGCTTCGGCTTGACGCCGAGCCGGGTGCAGAGGTCCGCCCAGCGGCGCTGCATCGAGTCGCTCATCGGCGGGCCTCCTTCCGGTCGGCCGCCTTCGGGCCCTCGAACCACTCGTCGAAGGTCATCGTCGCGCGGACGGCGGGGTTGCCCATCGACGCCTGCTCGACCGGACCGTGCAGCACGACGATCTCCACGACCCGCGGCGTGACGAGCTGGTCGACGCTCTCCGCGGCATCGAGGACGCCGAACACCGACTCGAAGCTCGCGGTCATCTCGACCGAGACCTCCCGCCTCTGGACGGGTCCGCCGATCGCGATGCCGTCGACCGTGGTCACCTGGCCGGTGCGGATCGACTGCTCGCGGACGACCGTCCCGTCCGTCGGCCGGGTGATGGTGGCCAGCAGCCGGTCGTGCTCGGCGCCCTCGGCGAGCGGACGGCAGCGGCGCGCGCACTCCTCGCGGAGCGCGCCGACGTTCTTCTCGAGCAGCTGGAGGTTGTTGCGCTGCGAGATGTTCTCGCCGGCGACCGCCTCGAGGCGCTGCGCCTCGTCCTGCATGTCGAGCGCGCGCATGTAGTTCGGGATCACGAAGAGCGCGGTCACGAGCACCGCGGCGGTGCCGGGCACGATCGCCCAGGCGATCGTCTCGCGGTCGAATGCCTCGCGTGCCTTCGCGATCGTCGCCTGGATCCGGTTCATCGCGTGGACTCCTTGCCGGCGGCAGCGAACGAGTCGGCGCGGCCGGGTCGCGCGTAGCGGACGTCGAGCGGCACCCGGCAGGTGATCGCGAACTCCTGGATCCGCGAGCCAGGCACGTCGGTCGGCTTGTTCTCGGAGACGGACACCGACTCGAACGGCTTCGCGTTCGCGATGCGGCGCTCGAGCTCGTAGAGGTCGCCGTTGCTGGCGGCGAAGCCGCGGACGGTGACCTCCATCCAGCGCGAAGGCGCCTTGGCGGGAGCGTCCTTCGCCTTCGCCTTGGCCTTCGGTGCAGGCTTGCCGTCGGCCGGATCGGCCTTCGCGGGGGCCTCCTCGCGGACCTCGAGGCGCAGCATCGAGAGGCTCGTGCGCTCGGGCATCAGGTGGGTGATCGTGGCGACGAGGTCGCTCTGCTCGACCGGCAGCGCGAGCCGGTCGTAGACGCCCAGGAACCGGCGCAGCTCGCGCTGCTCGCCGGCGAGGCGGTCCACGACGTCGTCGACCTTGCTGCCGCTGGTCGTCAGTGCCAGCGACACCGCGCGGCGGGACTCCGCCTCGCGGAACCGGTTCCAGCTGTGCGCACCGACGCCGACGACCATCGAGCCGAGCAGGGCGAGCAGCAGCGCGCTGCGTCGCCGAGACGTGGCCATCAGCCCCTTGCGGTGCAGCTCCTTCGGGAGGAAGTCGACGACGAACTCGCTCACACGCCCCCCTTGGTCAGCTCGGCGAGGGGCTTCGGCTCGGGCTCGAGCGCGATCGTGCCGGTGCGGACCGCGGTGCGGATCCCGGTGCGGGCTCCGTTGCGGGTGCGCTGCGCCGGTGCCTGTGCCGATGGCTCCTCGCGCACGTTGCGGGCGAGGGCGGGAAGCTCGGCGCAGGCGGCGCCGATGGCCGCGATCCACGCGTTGCCGTGGACGCACGCCTCGGGCTGCTCGACCGTTCGGATCGGTACGGCAAGCGACGAGCGCACGCCGCAGACGCTCTCGACGGTCGCGGCTGCCTCGGGATCGGTGGCCGCGGGGCCGGTGATCGCGATCTCGCTCGGCCACCACCCGCCGGAGCCGCGCTCGACCTGCCGGAGGCAGCGGAGCGTCTCCTCGGCGAGCGACACCCAGCGCCAGGCGGTGCCCGAGTCGGTCTCGCCTTCGTCGACGGCGATGTCGCCGGCGGAGCCGGACAGGGTGCGGCCGGTGCGGGTCCGCCGCATCATGGTCATTCCCGCGGACGCCCAGTCGCCCTTGATCGAGCGGAGGAAGCAGACGTTGCCCTCGCGCAGCACGACCAGCGTCGCCACGCGATCCTCGAGGTGGACCATCGCGTAGTCGCGCGCCTCCGTGGGGTCGGCGCACTCGCTGTTGCGCTGGCGGGTGAGGGCGCGGAGCGCGGCGAGCGACGCGTGCTCGATCCGGAACGGACCGGCGTCGGGCGAGGTCAGTGCGCGATTCGCCGCGTCGACGACCTGCCGCGGCAGGGCCATCATGAGCACCTCGTTGCCGCCGCCCACCGTGCCGCCGAGGCGCAGGTGGCCGATGACGGAGGCGTTGCCGTCGATTCCGAAGCGGTCGATGGCCTCGAAGCGGACGCTCTCGGCGAGCTCCTGGTCGCTCATCGCCGGGAGCCGCGCGACGTCGACCTGGAAGAGCTCGGCGGGGAGCGTCGCGGAGACGCGCTGCCCGGAGAAGCCGAGGCCGGCGATCGTCTGACGGATGCGGGCGGACATGGCCTCGGAGTCGAAGCGCGGGCCGTTGCCCTCGAAGATCACGCCCGGGATCTCGGCGGCCGCCTGGCAGCGGTACGCGGTGCCGGCGGAGGCGAGCTGGAGGAGGCGGACGCTCGAGCGACCGAAGTCCACGGCGATGGGGGCGGCACCGACGTGCCGAGCGAACCATCCTGAACGAGCCTTGGCTCCGGTCCTGAATCCGAACATCGCGGTGCCTCCTGTCCTGGTTGTCACTCGATCGGAAAAGAGGCGCCGGCACTTCTGCCGACGCCTCTTGATTTCGCGAAATGCCTGCGAGCTCAGTCAGCGTCCTGACGAGGGTCAGGGCTCCGGCGTGAACTTGCGGGTCGTGGCGCTCCACGTCCAGCCCTTGGTCGAGTCGACCTGGTTGTTCAGGTCCTCGGCCGCGCAGTAGCCGTTGTCGACGAGCGCCTGGAGGTCGGCGGCGTCGTAGACGGTGCCGTCGGTCAGGGTGATGCTGTCGCCGTTCGGCTGGAACTGGTTGAGGCGGGTCACCATGGTGGTGATCTGGCCGCCGCGGGCCTCGGCCGCCTCGATGTTGGCGTCGTCGAGGGCGCCGGTCACCGACGGCACCACCAGCGCGGCAAGCACGCCGAGGATGACGACGACGATCAGGATTTCGATGAGCGTGAAGCCCTTGCGGAGCGTGGTCTTCGTGTTGTTGTTGGAGTTCTTCATTGCGGTCATCTCCTTGGGGGGGCTTGGGTGAGTCGTTCTGGCTCGTTCGGTGCGTCCGGCAACGGCGCCGTCTGCATCGCAGGAGGAATGTCGGAAACCGGGAGGGGGTCCTGCAACCAAACTGCCCGGTTTTTCGTCGCAACTTTCCCTGTTTCCGGTTCCCGGAACGACCGATGCGGCTTGTGCGAGGCCGATCCATATAGGAAGGTCGTCGCGTGGAGGACCCGATGCCGGAGCCGAAGGTGCCCGTTCCCGAGCCGAAGCCGACCCCGCCCCAGGAGGGCGGCGCGTGGCAGGTCTCCATGCGCCGTCCCGGACGGAACGTCCGTGGTTTCACCCTGCTCGAGGCGCTGATCGCGTCCGTGATCGTGGCGATGGTGGCGGCGACGGCCTCGATGTCCGTGGCGGTCGGCGCGGCCGTCGAGCAGCAGAACCGCCTGTCGGTGCTCGCGATGCAGGCCGCGGAGCTGCAGATGGGCACGATGCTCGAGGCGACCTACGACGGCATGAACGCGCTCGCCGGCAACGAGGCCGCGGGCGCGATGGGGGCGCCGATGCGGCCGGGCGCCACGCAGCGAGTCACGCTCCCGGCGTCGTTCGCGCAGCTCTCCCGCACGCCCACGGTCACCGCCGAGGACCGCCTGTTCACGCAGTACAACAACCACACCGTCGAGGGCAAGCGCATCGAGGTCTCGGTGTTCGGCCCCGACGGATCGCGGCTCGCCCGCCTGGTCCGCTTCCGCGGCAAGGATCCCGAGACGTGACGCGCGGCCCCGCCATCGTCCGAGGTCGGCGTTCCCGCCGCGCGCTGACGCTCGTCGAGCTCCTGGTGTCGATCGCCGTCACCGCGCTCGTCGCGGCGTCCGTCGCGGCGACGGTGTCGGCAGTCGGCGTCGGCCTGCGCGACCAGGACGATGCCGCGCAGGAGGTCGCCCGCCTCGCGCGCGCGCAGGCGCGCATCGCGGATCACCTCTATCGCGCGCGCATGGTGCTCGCGCAGTCCGAGACGGTCGCGACGATGTGGATCCCGTCCGAGGAGTTCAACGGCAGCCCGACGAACGCAACCGACTACGACGCGATCCACGGGAGGGAGCTCCGCTGGTACCGGGTCGACCGGACGAACCGGATCGTCACGATGCAGCGGACGACCAACACCGCGAACGCCACCGTCTATCCCCTGTCCACGGACTGGGCCGCGCTCCGCACGACCCTCGCGAACTCCGGCGCCCTGACCACCGTCACGGTCCTGGAGGGCGTGCTCGAGGGCGCGTTCCGCTTCACGACCTTCACGCCGTGCGACGACCGGCGCCTCGTGCTCGAGGTGCAGCTCGACGACCAGCACGGCGGCGCGCACCTCGAGCTCGGCGGCCTCGTCGACTCGCTGCAGGAGCACCCGGACTGCCAATGAGCCGGAACCGCCGACAATCCCCGGCACGCGGGCGACGCCCGCTCGAGCGCGGTGCGGCGCTCATGCTCGCGCTGTTCGCGCTGATGGTCGTCGGCACCACGACGGTCACCTTCGGCGCGAGCCGCGACACTTCCACCGCGATCGCCTCGAACGCCCAGGCGGCCGCCGACGCGCGCACGCTCGCCGCGAGCGGCATGGACATCGCGAAGGACCTCCTCCGCTCGAGCGAGACGCTCTGGCGGCGCAACCACGTGAACGGCGCGCTGCTCTCGAACTACTCGCTCGACGGCGGCACGGTGAGCATCCAGATGGTCGACATCGTCAAGCGGGCGAACCCGCCGCAGGGCGGGAACATCTGGCCGGACGACACCACGACCGAGGTCGAGGTGACCGTGAGCAGCAGCCGCGGCGGCGCGACCTGGACGTCGGTCGCCAACATGAGCATCCCCAGCGTCGTGAAGGGCGAGTACGCGATCTTCGCGAACAAGATCATGATCGTCGACGGCTCGAGCAACTTCATCGGTCGCTGGCCGAACGCGCCGATGAGCTCCCAGAAGCTGCGCGTCAACATCGGTACGCAGGCGGACCTCGCGTTCCTGAGCGGCGTCTTCCCGTGGTTCGGCAGCGGCGTCTGGCTGCAGGGCGGTTGCCGGTTCGAGCCCGAGGTCGCCGGCGCGAACCCCGATGACCCGGACTCGATGAAGTCCACGTGGATCTACTACCCGTACTCCGCGAGCGGCCTGATCGTGCAGGGCAGCGCCGCGAGCCGGGTGGCGGCGAAGCGCATGGACCCCGAGGACTCGATCCGCATGGTGACTCCGCCGGCGTCGCCGACCGTGAGCGGGTCCTTCACGAACTACACGAACCACTACGTGCTCACCGGCGGCACGCACAACCTGAACTCGTTCCGCGTCCGGGCGACGTTCATCCCGCAGCTCTTCACCCGGAACTTCGAGGTCCGGGGCGGCGCGACCGTCACGCTCAACACGGGCACCTACGAGGTGTGGGGCTCGTGGATCCTCCGCGACTCGCGCATCATCATCAACGGCGACGTGAAGTTCGTGGTGAACCCGAACCTCGCGCTCACCGGCCTCGACTGGCAGAACTCCTCGGTCGAGATCAACGCCAACAGCAACCTCGAGATCTACAACGGCTACTCGATGGACGTGCGCAGCTGCTGGATCGGCCCGCGCAAGCAGTATGTCTGCAACTCGCAGCTCGTCGACGGCGATCCGGACCGGCGCGCCTGGTTCGGGCAGTTCACCCCGAACGACTGCTTCCCGGTCCCCCCCGGCTCGCCGCAGTACATGGAGCCCTGGCGCGTCCGCTTCTACCCCATGAGGCAGTTCCTCTCGAACTTCTTCCTCTGGGACATCCGCGACACGTCGGTCGTCGGATCGCTCTTCCTGCCGACCAACCCGATCCGGCTCTTCGGGCGGACAAAGGTGTACGGCCGCGTGGCGGCGAACCACC
>JAIYBS010000369.1 GCA_027488415.1 Planctomycetaceae bacterium
CGATGCGCCCGGTGACCATCCTCGTCGGCAAGGCGCTCGGGTGCTTCGTCGCGTGCCTGGCGACGGAGTGGCTCCTCGTCCTCGTGGGCGTGGCGTTCTTCGGCGTGCGCGTGTCGAGCTGGCCGCTGCTGGCGCTCTGCTCCGCCGCGACCGCGTTCGGCTTCTGCGGCGTGATGATGATGCTCGCCGGCGGCTTCCGCACGCAGGGCGGGGCGCAGGGCGCCGGTCGCGCGGTGCTCCTCGTCCTCACCATGGTTGGCGGCGGCACGGTGCCGCTCGTCTTCATGCCGCCGTTCCTGCGCCTCGCGAGCAACGCCAGCCCCTTCAAGTGGGCGGTGCTCGTCGCCGAGGGCTGCACCTGGCGGAGCTGGGGGATGGCCGAGCTGTGGCTCCCGCTCGCGGCGCTCGTCGCCGTCGGCGCCGCCGGGCTCGCGATCGGCGCCGTCATGGTTCGGCGCGCGCTCTGAGCAGGGTGCGGCCGGCGCGTACCGCGCGGTCACATGAGGAGCCAGAGCATCGCCGTCACGACCGCGGCGACGCACAGGTTCAGCACGAGACCGACGCGGACCATCGTTCCGTGCGGCACCTTGCCGGTCCCGAAGACGAGGGCGTTGGGCGGCGTCCCCACCGGCAGCATGAACGCGTAGCTCGCGCCGAACGCGGTCGCGATCGCGACTTTCTCCACCGGCATGCCGAGCGCCGGGGCGACCGCGCCGAGGATCGGCACGGCCGTGGCCGTCAGCGCGGTGTTGCTGCCGATCTCGCTCGCGAACGCGAGCGACACGACGATCGTGCCGAGGACGAGCGGCCCGGGCAGCGCGCCGAGCCCCGCGAAGAGCTCGCCGATCGCCGTCGACAGCCCGGTGCGCTGCATGGCATCGCCGATCGCGAGTCCGCCCCCGAAGAGGAGGAACACGCCCCACGGGAGATCGCGGGTGCACGCCCAGGGCACGATGCGCGTCGCGCGGCCCCGGCCCGCGGGAAGCACCATGAGGAGCACCGCCGCGGCGATCGCGACGCCGCCGTCGGTCAGGCCCTCGGGCCGCCATCCGTCGGGCCATGCCGACGACGTGGTCCAGACCAGCACCGCCGCGCCGAACACCGCGAGCGTCGCCCAACCGGGGAACCCGAGCGGCGGCAGGCTGTCCCGGCCGCGGCGGGCGAGGACGACGCCGTGCGTCGGCAGCATGCGCGTGAGCACGAGGACCACGACCGGCGACACGGCGAGCGCGATCGGCGTGCCGATGCGCGCCCAGCCCAGGAAGTCGATCTCCACGCCCTCCGCGCGCAGGAAGTTCGCGGCGATCGCGTTCGGCGGGCTGCCGATGAGCGTCGCGCCGCCGCCCACCGTCGAGCCGTACGCGATCGCGAGCAGGACCGCGCACGTGAAGTTCCGGGCCGACGCGGCCGCGACCTCCGGGAGCGCGCCGGCACGCGGGATTGCGCTTGCCGCGACGCCGATCGCGAGCGGCAGCATCAGCGCGGTGGTCGCGGTGTTGCTCACGAAGGCGCTCACGGCGGTCGCCGCCGCGAAGAGCGCGGTGACCACCAGCGCCGGGCGCGTGCCCGCCGCCGAGAGCAGCCAATGGACGAAGTGCGAGCTGACGCCGTGTCGGTCGAGCGCGATCGCGATCACCGAGCCGCCCGCGAACAGGAAGATCACGTTGTCCGCGTACGAGGCGGCGACGTCCTTGAACGGCACCACGCCGAGGACCGGCAGCAGCGCCGCGGGCAGCATCGCGGTGACCGCGAGGTCGACGGCCTGCGTGACCCACCAGGTCGCCATCCACGCGAGGAGTCCCGCGGCGATCGCTGCCTCGCCGGGAAGCGAGCTCGCGGCGCCCGCGGCCGGATGCATCCAGAGCGCGACGGCGATCCCGAGCGCGGGGCCGGCCACGCGGCCCGCGCGGGCGACGACGCCGTGCGCCCCGTGCTCCTCGCCTTCGCCGTGTCCGGTCATGGCGACATCATCCCACGGACCGCCCGGTCGCGCCGAGCGAGCGCGTCAGGCCCGGCCGATCGGCGTCGACATCACCAGTGCCGTGGGGATCAGCGGCCAGCGCAGCGCCAGCCGGTGGATCGCGAACGACGCGGGGCGGCGGTCGAGCCAGCGCATGCAGTCGTGCACCATCTCCCAGTGCCGCGGCGCGACCGGGGTCGACCAGGACCTGGGCTCGTTGCCGAGCTCCACGGGCTGCTCCGCGATCGGCATCCGCTGCCGCTCGCGGTCGGCGGTGTTCTCGCCGGTGCCGCCGCTGAGGAGACCGAAGAGCGCGGCCGTCGGCCGTCCGGCGAGCGGGATGTCGCGGTCGACGAAGACCTCCATCAGGACGTGCTCGACGGGCATGTCGAGCCGCAGCAGGACCTCCGCGGGCTGCACGATGCCCGACTTCGGCGCCGGGCCTGCCCCGGGCATGCGCTCGCCGAACACGCAGTCGACGGTGCCGGCGCTGCCGATGTCGCCTTCCGGCAGCTCGTACCAGAAGCCGTGCTCGGTCCCGATCGGGCGCAGGCTCTCGGCGGGCAGCGAGGAATACTCCGCGAGGATCGGCGGCGCGTCCATCGGGACGCCCGGGTCGAGCGGCATCGCGATGGCCTCGCGCGTGCGTCCCTCGTGGCCGAGCACGCGGCGGCGCGCCACGGGCCAGCTCAGGTCGCGCCGATTGCGCCGCACGCCGAGGTAGCCGCTCACCAGCGCGACGTCGGTGCCGGACTTGCCCTGGGTGATGAACGCGAGCATCACGCGCGCGTTCGCCTCGATCCCCCACAGCGCCGAGTTCGCCTGGAACGCGGCCTTGCGGAAATCCATCGCGCGGTCGTCGGTGAGTCCGCCCTCGGTGCAGTTGGCGAGCAGCGCGCGGAACGCGGTGCGGTTGCCGGCGTGCTCCCGCACCACGCGGTCGAGTCCGTCGAGCGCCGCGGCCAGCGCGTCGCCGCACGCCTGCCCGGCTGCCGACCGGATCGCGCGGACGAAGATCCGCAGGCCGGCATCGCCGGGGAGGTGCTTGCTGCCGGCGAACGCGTCGCCCTCCTGGGCGAAGCGAACCATCCGCCAAGAGAGGCTCTTGTCGATGCCGAGCTTGCGGCTCAGGGCGAGCGAATTGAGTCCGGAGCCGCCCGCGGCTGCGATGGCGGCGGCGGTGGCGGAACGGAGTTCACCGAGTGCGCCTGCCGCGGCCTGCTCGAAGCCGACTGGACCGTGCGCTGCGGCCGCCCCGGATGCCTTGGGGGCGGTGGCCTGGATCGAAGGAACCATGATGTACCCACTCGAAAGAGACACGGAATGGAGCCCCTGAAGCTTCGGACTTCAGCCTGGATGGGCGGAGAACCGGAAGGAACGTAGGCCGGATTTCTCCAGAGTCACGCAATACCCCCGCGGAAACCGCCCGTGGACCGCCTTTCGGAGGTTTCCGGGCTTTACGCTCTGCGCCCATGAGTCGCTTTGCCTCCTTGCTCGGCTACCTGCCGATCGCCGTCGGGGTCGGGACGATCGCCGTTCGCGCAGTTCTCGGCCACGGGCACTCGCCGGGCGATGCCTCGCTCACGGAGCTCGGCTTCCTCTTCGTGGTGATCCTCGCCTGCGCGAGCACCGCGAGCGCGGCCGCGGACCGGGTGGCCGAGCGGCTGGGCGAGCCCTACGGCACGCTCGTCCTGACGCTCTCGGCGATCGTGATCGAGGTGGCGATGGTCGCCGCGGTGATGCTCTCCGGGCAGGGCGAGGACACCGTCGCGCGCGACACCATGTTCGCGACGCTCATGATCATCCTCAACCTGCTCGTCGGCGTCTCGCTGCTGGTGGGCGGGTTGCGCCGCGGCGAGCAGACGTTCAACCTGCAGTCGTCGTCGTCGTACCTCGGGCTCATCATCGCGTTCGCGACGGTCGCGCTCGTGCTCCCGCGCGCGACGGACTACGAGGTCGGCGGCTTCATGACCCGCCGCATGGAGGTGCTCGTCGCGCTCCTGACCCTTGCCGTCTACGGGACGTTCCTCGCACTGCAGGCCTCGAGCTACCGCAGCTTCTTCGCGCACGAGCGCGTCGGCGACCACTCGGTGCCGGCGCCCGCGCGCCTCCCGCACGCGGGGCCGGTCTGGCCGCATGCGGCGACCCTCCTCGCGGCGCTCGTGGTCGTCGTGCTCCTCGCCGAGTCGCTCGGCGGCACGATGGTCGGCGTCCTCGACGCGCACGGCCTGCCGAGCGCCATCTCGGGCGTGCTGGTCGCGTGCCTGATCCTCGGCCCCGAGGGCGTCGCCGCCGTGAAGGCGGCGCGAAGCGACTCGATGCAGCGCACGATGAACATCCTTCTCGGCTCCGCGCTCTCGACCATCGGCCTCACGGTGCCGGCGGTGCTCGCGCTCTCGATGATCGTCGGCCAGCGCGTCGAGCTCGGCCTCGACTCGTCGGAGATCTGCCTCCTCGCGGGGACGCTGCTCGTGTGCGTCCTGAACCTCGGCCAGGGCCGGACCAACCCGATGCAGGGGATCGTGCACCTGGTGTTCTTCGTCGGCTACCTGGTGCTGATCTTCGACGTGCATCCCGGAGAGGTCGGCGGGCCCGTGGGTCCGAGTACGCCCTGAATCGGCACGAATGCCGGGGAATTCCCCGGCCGACCGGCGAATCCCCGGCGTACGGTGCTCACGGGACGCACGCGTGTGGCGTGTTCCTTCGGGAGACCACCGAATGCAAAAGCCGTTCCGCGCACTCGCCGCAGCCGCCTGGCTGCTGGCCTCGACGTCGACCGCCGCACCGCCGCTCGTCACGTTCTCGAAGACCGGCGGCTGGGACACCGGCTACAACGGATCGATCGTGATCACGAACCGCGGCAGCGCCGCGATCGCCGACTGGCGTGCCGAGTGGGACGGCGGTCCCGTCGTCGGCAGCCTGTGGAACGGCACCTATTCGACGTCGGGGGGCCATGCCGTGCTGCTCAACGCCGGCTGGAACGGCACCATCGCGCCCGGCGCGTCGGTGACGGTCGGGTTCACCGGCGTCGGGACGCTGCTCGCGGACGTGCAGTCATGCACGGTGAACGGCGTCGCGGCCGAGGTCGCCTACGAGGGGGCTTCGGGCGGAGGCGGAGGCGGAGGCGGAGGCGGCAGCGGCGGTGGCGGTGGCGGCGGCGTCCCGCCGGCGCCCGGCGTGCCTCGCGGGCCGTTCGACTGCTTCACCGACTTCGACGGCAACGGCAGCACCGACGGCGGTGACCTCGGGGCGCTGCTCGGCGCCTGGGGCGATGCCGCGGACGGCGCGCCGCAGGACTTCAATTCCGACGGGCGAGTCGACGGCGCGGACCTGGGCATCCTGCTCGCGCGCTGGGGCGCGTGCCCGGAGCCGCAGCGGATCGTCGCCTACTGGATCGAGTGGGGCATCTACGGGCGCAACTACCAGCCCTCGGACACCCCGTTCCACAAGGTGACGCACCTGAACTACGCGTTCGCGAACATCGACGCGCAGGGCCGCGTGGTGCCGTACGACACGTACGCGGCGCTCGAGAAGAACTACCCGGGGGACACCTGGGACCAGCCGGTTCGCGGGACCTACAACCAGCTGAACAACGTCTACAAGCAGCGCTATCCGCACCTGAAGACGCTGATCTCGGTGGGCGGGTGGACCCTGAGCGGCCGCTTCAGCGACGCGGCGCTGACCGCGGCGAGCCGCGCGACGTTCGCGCAGAGCTGCGTCGACTTCCTGCGCGACTACGGGTTCGATGGGATCGACATCGACTGGGAGTACCCGGTCGGCGGCGGACTCGAGTCGAACACCTGCCGGCCGGAGGACAAGCAGAACTTCACGCTGCTCCTGCGCGACGTGCGCGCCGCGCTCGACGCGGCGGGCGCGGCGGACGACCGGCGCTACCTGCTGACGATCGCCGCGCCCGCGGGCTACGACAAGGTGGCGAACATGGAGCCCGGGATCTACCACCAGTACCTCGACTGGATCAACGTGATGACCTACGACTACTTCGGGGCGTGGGAGCTCTCGTACACCGCGAACCACGGCGCGTTCGAGGCTGACCTCGGCCTGCCGACGC
>JAIYBS010000272.1 GCA_027488415.1 Planctomycetaceae bacterium
GGCGCTGGTCGGGCGCGGCGGTCCACGCGGCGGCGACCGCGTCGAGTCGGCCGCGCTCGAGACAGAACACGGCGTACATGGGAAGCGGCGACGCAGCGATCAGGACGAGGACGGTTCCGGCGGCGGCCGTCACCCACCAGCCGCGCTGGCGAAACGTGTCCTTGAATCGCCCGACGCGCAGCGCCGCCACCGCCGCCACCGCGGCGCGAAAGAGCCACGCGAGCCACGCGCCGATCAGGAACCCGATACCGGCGAGCTCGACCCCCCAGTACCCGCCGGGTGCGACGCTGCCCGTCGCGACGAGTGCGACGCACGCCATGAAGACGAACGCATGCTTCAGGCCCGGCGCGCGCAGCAGTCGCCTGATCACCTCTGGCGGCGACGCGGGCTGCAGGTATCCGAATCGCGCCGGGTCGATGTACGTGCCGCACTCGGTGCACGCAGCAGGCGCGCCGTCCCGCCCGCCCGGGAACGGATAGCCGCACTTCGCGCACAGCCGGACTGCCGGGTCGTCGGCGAACTCCACGCCGGGCGAGAGCCAGCGCTGCATCCGCCCGAAGGTCACGTCACGATTCCCCGGCGAGGATCAGCGCGATCCGGTCCTGCAGGGCCTTCGCGTTGCCGACCCCGTTCTTGTCCTTCGTCAGGTCGTTGCACATCACGCTGAAGGCGTATCGCGGCGTCGCGCCGGCCTTGCCCACGAGCCCCGAGAGGCAGCTCACGCCGTTGATGTACCCGGTCTTGCACAGCACCTGGTGCGTCTCGGGGTTGAGCCCGTCGAAGCGCTTCTTCACCGTGCCCTCGCGGCGGCCCTCGGCGAGGCTCGCGAGGTACGCGGGCGCGAGCTTCGGGTCGATCGCGATCGATCGCATCCACGCGGTGACCACGTTCGGCGCGACGCGATTGTCGCGCGAGAGGCCGCTGCCGTCGGAGCCCGCGTATCCCTTCGCCGCCGTGCCCGCGCCGAGCCGCTCGTCGATCGCGGCGGCGAGCGCCGCCGTGCCGTTGGCCCAGCTGCCGGGCTGCCTCGAACGCGCGGCGCCGATCCGCTTCAGGAGCGCCTCGGCGTACATGTTGTGGCTCTCCTCGTTGCAGCGCTTGATGACCTCGGAAAGCGGCATCGGGATCGCGGGGCCGACCGCCTCGGTGCCTGGCGCCGCGTCGCCCGCCGCCGCCACCCGCACGGTGCCCACCGTGATGCCCGCGGCGGCGAGCCGGGAGCCGACGTACCGCGCGAAGAAGGACGGCATGTCGCGGACGCAGATGGGCACCGCGTCGGTGCTCGCCCGCACGAGGTTGCCGCTCAGGAGGTACTGGTTCGGGTCGTTCGTTCGCAGGATCGCGATGGTCTGCTTGCCCTTGCCGTTGGCGGTCGCCTTGCCGGCGGACGCGCTGAGCCACGGGGCCTTGGGTTCCCACGCGGTGACCGCCGGGCGGCCGGCCTCGACCCCGAGCTTGGCGCCGACGAGGTTCTCGTGGAAGGTGAGGCCGCCGACCTGCGCGCAGTAGGTGTTGTCGAGCTGGTCCTCGGGCCACTCCGGGTGCGTGAACTGGCGGTCGAAGATGCGGTCGTCGACGACGAGCTCGCTCACCTTCGTGATGCCGGCGCGCCGGGCTGCGTTCACCCAGATGTCGACGAGCTCCTCGGCGGTCGTCACGGTGCGCTTCACGCCGTTGGGGTCGGTGTAGGTCAGTCGCCCGAAGAAGGTCGGATCGCCGAACGACGGGTCGCCGTCGCCGACCACGGTCAGGCGGTCGCCGCTGCGGACCATCCGGGTGCGGAACTGGAAGTCGGGCCCCAGCACGTGGAGCGCGGCGCCCGTCGTGAGCACCTTCATGTTGCTCGCGGGCACCATCAGCCGGTCGCCCTCGATGTTGACGAGGAGCTGCCCGGTCTGCAGGTCGCGCACGCTCACGGCCACCGAGGCGTTCCGGAGCCCGCTCGCGGACACGGCGGACGACACCGCGCCGGGGATCGACTGGCGCGTCCTCGCGGGACCCGCGGGGGCGGGGGTCTCGGGGAGGGCATGACAAGATTGGGTCGCTGCGGCAAGCAGCACGGCGAGGGCAAGAACTCTCATCGAACGACGCTCCATGTCGGCTCGGGGCCGGATGATCCTATCGGTCACCCGACCCCGGCCGCATGGAAAGTCGCGCCGTCAGCCTCCGCGGCGACGGCGTCCGCCGGCGAGCCCCGCCACCCCGAGGAGCGAGAGCGCCCCGGGGG
The DNA here is from genome assembly GCA_027488415.1 of Planctomycetaceae bacterium. Classification (GTDB taxonomy): domain Bacteria; phylum Planctomycetota; class Phycisphaerae; order Phycisphaerales; family SM1A02; genus UBA966. The sequence goes on from JAIYBS010000272.1 coordinate 2,228, forward strand.
CCGGGTGGGCGTTCCCGAACAGCGCGGTGCCCGTGACCGTCACCCCGTCGATCGACCAGGACGCGGACGGGCGGAACGCCTGTCCGGAGGTCGTGGTGATCACGCTGGTGCCGGGCGCGTTCATCGCCACCATCCGGAACCGAAGCTGCGGGTTGTCCGTCAGCCCGTCGATGCCGGACAGGTCGAACGACACGCGGGAGAAGGTGTTGCTCAGGGTGATCTTGTAGAGACCGCCCCTCGCGAGCCCCGCCGACGTGTACGACTGCCCGTTGTTGGTGGAGTACTGGAACCTCGCCCACTGGGCCGACGCAAGGTCGTTGCGCTGGTGCCAGGTGACTCGGAGCCCGTCGTACCCGCTGACGTCGGTGGCGAACCACACGCCCCGCGTCCCTGCCGTCGCGGCGGTGAAGTCGAAGCCGTTCACCCGCATGGCCCGGTTGGTGCCCGGCGAGGTGTCCGCCGCCGCACCCGCCGAGAACGGCAGGACCGTCGTCCGGAAGGCCCGCGCCGCACCAGTTCCGGTGGTGGCGTTGAGGCTCCCGGTGTTGAACGACCACTTCGTCACGACCGCCGCATCCGCGCCGGCGGCCAGTGCCGCCGCCGCCACGCCCGCCGCGATCCCCGCCCGGCCGAACCTCGGCCGGGCGGGGGACACGATCGGGAGATCACTGCATGTGCACTGCTTCATGGTCCCTCTCCCTTCTCCGCCCCTCAGCGGGTGCGGCGACGACCGGCGAAGAAGCCGCTGACGCCGAGCAGGGCGATCGCGCCCGGCGCCGGGATCTGGCTGAACTCCTGGCGAACGAACGAGCACGAGGCGAAGCCGCCGTCGGTGTTCGCGAAGAACTTGAGGTTCTTGTTGCACTGCAGGGCGCGGTAGCCCTCGGTGCCGTAGATCTCACACCAGTCCTTCACCTCGGAGTACTGGATCGAGGGCGGCGGTCCGAAGTTGTTGAACACGTTCAGGTTGCCGAGCAGCTGGCCGGTGTCCACCGCGTACACCGTCTCCGCGACGCGCGCGAACGAGCCCGTGCCGCCCGACGAGCCGTTGAACGACAGGCCGGTGTCGCAGATTCGGATTCCGCGCTCGTAGTACTCGGGGAGCACCTCGACCGTGTACTGCAGGTTCATGTCCTGCACGGTCTGGTCGTTGATGCCGCCGTCGACGAACGGGCCGGTGAGGTCGAACGCGATGTTCCGGAGGCCGTACTGGTTCTCCGCCAGGATCTTCGCCGTGATGTCGAAGTTCTGGATGTTGAAGTTCGGCGTGGTCACGTACTCGAACGTGAACAGCTTGTCGCCGATGATGAACTTCCGGTCGCTGCCGGTCGACATGAGCGCGCCGAGGTTGACGGTCTCGTTGTTCTGCAGCACGATCACCGCGTGGGCGGCGGTCGATGCGAGCATGGCGGCCGGGACGGCCAGGACGGTGATTCGTGCGAATGCCTTCATCTGTTCTCTCCTGAGGTTCCGCCCGCGTGCGCCGCGTCGCCGACGTTGACGAATGCGCGAGCCGAGGGCGGGGCGCTGATGGTGCGCACGACCGCCGACGCATTCAATGGGTGCGTCGATGTCCGCCCGGTTTTCGGAGAGATGTGTGCCGCGCCGCGGGGAACGATCCCCTGCGTCAGCCGCCGCGGAGGCGGATGACCTCGTTCACGTCCTTGTCGCCGCGGCCGCTGACGTTGATGACGACCGTCGCGTCGCGCGGCATGGTGCGCGCGAGCTCGACCGCCGAGTGCACGGCGTGGCTGGTCTCGAGCGCAGGGATGATTCCCTCCGTGCGCGCGAGGAGGTCGAACGCCGCGAGCGCCTCGGCGTCGGTGGCGGCCACGTACTCCACGCGGCCCGCGTCCTTCCAGTAGCTGTGCTCGGGGCCGACGCCCGGGTAGTCGAGGCCCGCGCTGCAGCTGTGGACGTCCGCGGTCTGCCCGGACTCGTCCTGCAGCACGTAGCTCATCGAGCCGTGCAGCACGCCCGGCGAGCCGTGCGAGAGCGGCGCGGCGTGCTCGCCCGCGCCCGGGCCGCGCCCGCCCGCCTCGACGCCGACGAGCCGGACGCCGCGGTCGTCGGCGAACGGCCAGAAGATGCCCGCCGCGTTCGAGCCGCCGCCGACGCAGGCGACCACCGCGTCCGGCAGCCGGCCGAGGAGCTCGAGGCACTGTGCGCGGCACTCGCGGCCGATGACGCTCTGGAAGTCGCGGACGATGAGCGGGAACGGGTGCGGACCGACGACGCTGCCGAGGATGTAGTGCGTGTCGCCGACTGAGCCCATCCAGTCGCGCATCGCCTCGTTGGTGGCGTCCTTCAGCGTGCGGCTGCCGGTGGTGACCTCGTTGACCTTCGCGCCCATGAGGCGCATGCGGAAGACGTTGAGCGACTGCCGCCGCACGTCCTCGGCGCCCATGTAGACCTCGCAGGGGATGCCGAAGTGCGCGCAGGCGGTCGCGGTGGCCACGCCGTGCTGGCCGGCGCCGGTCTCGGCGATCACGCGCTTCTTGCCCATGCGCAGCGCCAGGAGCGCCTGCCCCATGGTGTTGTTGATCTTGTGCGCGCCGGTGTGCGCGAGGTCCTCGCGCTTCAGCAGAATGCGCGCGCCGCCCGCGTGGGCCGTGAGGCGCGGGGCCTCGGTGAGCGGCGTCGCGCGGCCGACGAAGTCGCGGAGCAGGGCGTCGAGCTCGGCGCGGAACGCCGGGTCCTCGCGCGCGGCGCGGTACGCCGCGTCGAGCTCCTCGAGCGCGGGGACGAGTGTCTCCGGGACGTACCGCCCGCCGAAGCGGCCGAAGCGGCCGCGGGCGTCGGGGACGGAGTTGGCGATCGTCATGGCGGAGGAGCTCCGAGGGAACGCTCGATGCTAGGCCTCGTTGCTAGGTCGCATCCGGGGCCGGAGCGGCGGATTTCGCGCGGAACAGCCCCATCGCGGGCCCACTGAGCGCGTAGCCGGTCATCGCGAGCGCGAGCGCCTCGTGGAACCACCAGACCGACATCGCGACGACCACGGTCGCGCCGGCCACCGCGCCGAGCGACTTCCGGCCGCGCAGGTAGCGGTTCACGAAGTGCGGGTAGCGCACCTTGCTGACCATCGCGAAGGCGCAGAGGAGCGTCGCGACCGGGATCAGGAGCGAGCTCGTCGCGCCGAAGCCGGCCGGGAGCTCCGCCTTCCAGGTGACGAGCACCAGGTGCTGGTGGAGCAGCGCGAGGCTCGCGACCGCGCCGCCCGCGCCGGGCGAGGGCAGCCCCTTGAACCAGAGGTGGTCCTCCTCGGCGGCGCTTGTGGTCTCGGCGTTGAAGCGCGCGAGCCGCAGCGCGGTGCAGCAGATGTAGACGGCCGCGACGGACCAGCAGAGCCGCGCGTAGAGGTTCCCGGTGTCGGGGCCGAGGATCGTCTCGGTCGCGCCGTCGGCGGGGCCGTAGTAGAGGCTCACCATGCGCAGCATCATGAACGCCGGCGCCACGCCGAACGTGACGACGTCCGCGAGCGAGTCGAGCTGCGCGCCGAGGTCGCTCGTCGAGCGCGTGAGGCGCGCGAGCGAGCCGTCCACCGCGTCGAAGGCCATCCCGAGGAAGACGAGCACGCCGGCGACCGTGAGCGGGTGCCAGCCGAAGGGCGTCGCGCCGCCCTCGCCGGCCCGCGCGCTGTAGTAGATGGCCGCGAAGCCGCAGATCAGGTTGCCGAGCGTCATCATCGTCGGCAGCACCTTGACGCCCGGGATTGGGCGTCCGGAGCGGCGGCGGAGCCTGCCGCGTACGCCGCGCTGGCGGGTCGCGGACGGCGTCGCGTCGTGCTGTCGATCGGTGGCGGGCTGGCTCATGGCGCAGGAGTGTTCATCGGCGCTCCCCCGGCCGCGTCTGGAAACGCGCTGCCGCCGAGGTGCGGCACGAACAGGAGCACGGTACGCCGTGACGGCGCGCCCGTGCGCTCCGGCGCCGCGAGGAGGAGCGACGCACCGAGCGTCACCACGCGGGAGCCGATCTTCCCGGACGCGGCGGGCCGGTCGGGCGAGGGCGGGCCCATGACGGCGCGCTCCTCGGCGGCCCGCGCGGGCGCCTCGGCGTCGGTCTCGACGAACCCGCCGGGGTCGCACGTGAGCGCCCACGCGACGCCCGGCTCGAGCTCGAGGTCGATCGTGCAGCTGCGGATCACCTCGCCGGCGAGCCGGTTGCCGTTTCGGACGAGGCTCGCCTCCGCGGCGCCCGTCACGAGCTGCGGGACGAGCTGCACCGAGACGCGCGTCCCGTCCTCCATCGGCACCGGCCACGAGCGGACCATCAGCCGCGCCTGCGCCGGGCGCCGCTCCTTGGCGATGCCGTCGATCTCGAGGAGCGAGTCGCCGGTCGGCACGCTCGCGAGCTCGCGCCACGTGGTCGCGGTGCCGAGCCAGGTGTCGAC
>JAIYBS010000133.1 GCA_027488415.1 Planctomycetaceae bacterium
ATGCCGCGCGCGCGGATGCGCCAGCCGTTCGCGTGCGCCCAGTTGGCGAGCGTCACCACGTCCTGCGGCGTCGTGGCGGTGGCGGTCCAGATGGCGTCGATCGAGATCTCGCCGGACCAGTTGCGGTACGCCTGCTTGAAGACCGCGATGCCCGCCGGGAAGTTCGGCGGCTCGGCGCAGCCGCCGGTGCTCGCGTGCGCGTGGGCGGCCGACTCGCCGGGCAGGATCCGGAAGACGGGCAGCCACGCCGCCGCGGCGCCGAGCGCGGCGGAGGCATGGAGGAACGAGCGACGGGATGGATCGTGGGGCGTGCGGGCGGGTTCCATGGCGAACGGCGTGGCCTTGGGGTGGGGTGAGCCCGGTAGTGCGGGGTGCGGGTGCGGGGAAGCCGGAGAGTGACTCCGGAATCGCGGGGGTCAAGGGGCAGGCGGGCAATCCGTGGTTACGGGCACTCCCCCAGTCTCTTCAGCGCCTTCCCGTGCTTCTCGTTCACTCGCTTGAGCGACCGCGCGACACGGGCGCCCTTCGTGCCCTCGGTCATGGGGCGGATGGTCAGGGCGTTGCCGTCGGTCGTCAGCTCCACCGGCCGCTCCGGGTCGATGTGGAGCAGCTCGAGGATGGCTCGGTCGATGACGAGCGCGTAACTGTTGCCGTGCTTGGTGAGGGTCTTGACCATGGCAGTCGTAGTATACAGTGTCAATACGGCGTATCAACAATTCTTCTCCGAGAACTCCTCACGCCGTGGATAGATTTCATCCGCCGTGTGAAGAGGTTTCCACAGCCGGAACCGATCGCCCCCGCATGCCCCGCCTCACGCCCCCCACCCCCACCCGCTCGCGCATCATGGCCGCCATCCGCGGTCACGACACCGCGCCCGAGCGGCTCGTGCGGTCGGCGCTGCACCGGCACGGGCTGCGCTTTCGGCTGCACGTGCGCGACCTGCCGGGGCGGCCGGACATCGTGCTTCCGCGGCACCGCACGGTGATCCTGGTGCACGGCTGCTTCTGGCACCGGCACCTCGGCTGCCCGAAGGGCACGCTGCCGGCGACGAACCGCGCGTGGTGGGTCGCGAAGCTGCGCCGCAACCGCGCACGCGACCGCCGCAACGTGCGTGACCTGCAGGCCGCGGGCTGGCGCGTGATCGTGGTGGGGGAATGCGAGCTCGGCGCGGGGCGCGGCACGGCGGCGCAGCGCGCGATGCGGCTGGAGCGGTTCGCAAGGGGGTTGGTGCGGAAGGTGAGGGGCGCGTAGCCTCGAGGCATGCCGCGACCTCGCACCGGAAAGAACATCGATCGTTCGATCCGCCTTACGGACCTCGCCAACGTCGGTCCCGCCACGCTCCGTGACTTTCACGTGCTCGGCATCAGCACCGTCGCGCAGCTTGCGCGCCACGATGCGTTCCGCCTCTACGACCGTCTCTGCAGGCGCACCGGCATACGCCACGACCCGTGCTGCATCGACGTCTTCATGTCCGCGATCGACCAGGCGCGAGGCGGGCCACCCACGCCGTGGTGGAAGTTCACTGAGACCCGCAAGCAGATCCTGGCAGGCCGCGGGGTGGCAAGGCGCTACCGAGGGGCGCTGGCGAAGCTCGCGCGCTGACCGGTCGGCGCTCCTTCTACAATCGGGGCATGGTCGATCGCCCCGACTTCGCCCAACGCGTGATCGACGTTCTCGCTCGCGCGTTTCCCGCGCGCCGGGTGCAGGGCGTGTGGCTCTTCGGGAGTCACGCACGCGGCGAGGCGACCCCGCGGAGCGACGTGGACATCGCGGTGCTGGCTGATCGACGGCTCGACCCGATGGACCTCGGCGCCGCGGCGACGGAGCTCGAGCGGATCGCAGGCGCCCGCGTGGATCTCGTCGACCTGCGTTCCGCGCCCGGACTGCTGCGGGTGCAGGCAACTCACGAGGGTCGGCTGCTCGCCGCGCCGGAGCGATTCGAGGCGGACCTCTTCGCGACCCACGCGATCTCCGATTACGCGGCGTTCGGGCCGAACCGCCGGATGTGCACCGAGGCCATGAAGGAGAAGTTCCGTGGCGGATGACGTCCTGATGCAGAAGCTGGCGAGCATCGACCGTTGCGTGCGGCAGGTGCGCGAATTCGTCGGCGGCGACCTCGATCGGCTCGAGCAGCAGCTGGTGCAGGATGCCGTTGTTCTGAACCTTCAGCGAGCATGCGAGCAGGCCATCGACGCCGCGTCGCGCGTCGTGTCCGTGCGCGGGCTCGGAATCCCGCGTGACAGCGCGGAGGCGTTCGCGATCCTCGAGCGGGAAGCGATTCTGACGCCGCAGACCACGGCCCGCATGCGCGCGATGGTGGGTTTCCGGAACATCGCGGTCCACCAGTACCAGCTGCTCGACCCGAAGATCCTCCGCGCCGTCGTGGAGAAGCACCTCGACGACTTCGCTGACTTGGCGCGGGAATTGTCGCGGGATTAAGGCGCGCCGCAACCGGATCCGGCGCGGACCCTATCACCTTCGTTGGCCGTCCCCCTGACCCCGGCCCTCCTCTCCGCGCTCCTCGGCGCGGCGGACGTGGCTGCGCCCTCGGCGCAGGCGCCGGCGGTCGACTACACGCGCGACATCGCGCCGCTGCTCGCCGCGAGGTGCTACCAGTGCCACGGGCCGGACGCGTCGAGCCGCAAGGCCGGCCTGCGGCTTGACAAGCGTGCCGCCGCGATCGGGCCGCCGCGCGAAGGCGAGTCGCGGCCCGCGATCGTGCCCGGCGATCCGGACGCGAGCGAGCTGATCGCGCGCGTGACGAGCCTCGACGCGGACCTGCGCATGCCGCCGACCGATGGGCATGCGGCGCTCTCGCCGGCCGAGGTTGCCGCGCTCCGCGCGTGGATCGCGGCGGGCGCGCCGTACGCGAAGCACTGGTCGTGGGAGCCGCTGCCTGCGATCGACGGCGAGGTCGCGAAGGCGATCGCGTCGGGGAAGGGGTATCGATCGGCGCTGCATGACGCGGAAGTCACCGAGCAGGTGGACCCCGCCGCGTGGCTGCGGCGCGTGCACTTCGACCTGGTCGGGCTGCCGCCGAGCGCGGAGGACTGCCGCGCGTTCGACGCGGCGATGCGCGTCGCGAGCACGCCGCGCGAGGTGGCCGCCGAGCGTTCGCGCGTGGTGGATGCGCTGCTCGCGTCGCCGCGGTACGGCGAGCGCTGGGGTCGCCACTGGATGGACGTGATGCGCTTCGCCGAGACGCACGGCCACGAGTTCGACTACCAGATCGACGAGTCGTGGCGCTGGCGCGACTGGGTGATCCGCGCGATGAACGCGGACGTCCCGTACGCGGACTTCGTGCGCGAGCAGATCGCGGGCGACCTGATCGCGCCGCCGCGCACGAACCCGGCCGACGGCACGAACGAGTCGGTCACCGCGACGGGCTGGTGGTGGATGTCGCAGGGCACGCACGCGCCGGTCGACGTGCGGCCCGACCAGGCGGAGCGCGTCGACAACCAGATTGACGTCGCCACGAAGGCGTTCCTCGGCACCACCGCGAGCTGCGCGCGCTGCCACGACCACAAGTTCGACGACGTGAGCCAGCGCGACTACTACGCGCTGTTCGGCGTCGTGAAGAGCTCGCGGCGCGCGTACGCGTACCAGGATCCGAACGGGATCATCGCGACCGCGGTGAAGGTGCTGAAGCTCGGCGAGGAGTCGCGGCGAACGATCGCGCGCGCCGACGGGAGCGACGCGGAGTGGGAGCGTGCCGCCGCACGCGCGCGGGCGTCGTCGAGGCCCGCGCCCGCGGGCGCGACGTGGACCTTCGACCGCGGCACGTTCGAGGGCTGGACCGCGAGCGGCTGGGCGTTCGGCGACGAGCCCGTGAGCTGCGGTGATCGCATCGCGCCCGACGGTCGCGCGCCGATGATCGTGGCCGGAGGCTGGGCCTTCAGCGGCCGGCTGTCCGACCGGCTGCAGGGAACGCTGCGTTCGCCGACGTTCACCGTTCCCGAGATCGGCATCGGCGTGCGCTGCGCGGGCAGCAAGTGCCGGCTGCGCCTGGTGGTCGACGGCTACTTCCTCGACGACCGGAACCCGCTCCTCTTCGAGGGGTTCAGCCAGGACGTGGACCACCCGAACGAGTGGCGCACGCACGCGTGGGACGCGAAGCGCTACGCGGGCGAGCAGGCGTACATCGAGGTGATCGACGACGGCGGCGGTTCGATCGCCGTCGACTGGGTCTCGCTCGGCATGGTGACCGGGAAAGACCTCGAGCCGGCGGCGTTCGAGGGAGCGGCAGACGCCGTCGCGCCGACGATCGAAGTCCCGGCGCCGGTGCGCGTGCTGGCCATGGAGGACGGCACCGGCATGGACAGCCCGCTCTACGTGCGCGGCGTGTCGAGCAACGTCGGCGACGTCGTGCCGCGCGGGATGATCGCCGGGCTGCGGAGCGATGCGGTCGGGGGCGAGGCCGTCGCAGTGGACGTCGCCGGTAGCGGTCGGCTGCGGCTTGCTGAGGAGATCGTCTCGCCCGCGAACCCGCTCACGTGGCGCGTGATGGCGAACCGCGCGTGGCATCACCTGATGGGGCGCGGCATCGTGCCGAGCACCGACGACTTCGGCGTGCTCGGCCAGCCGCCCGCCGACCGCGAGCTGCTCGACGAGCTCGCGATGCGGCTGCGCGCGCACGGATCGCTCAAGATGCTCGTGCGCGAGATCGTGCTGAGCCCGCGCTACGCCGACCGCGCGCGGTTGGTGCGGCGGCTCGACGGCGAGGCGCTGCGCGACGCGATCATCGACGTCGCGGGCGGGCTCGACCTCACGATGGGCGGGCCGAGCGTGCCCGTGCACCTGACGGACGCGATGCAGGGGCGCGGGCGGCCGGGCGCGAGCGGGCCGCTCGACGGCGCGAGGCGGCGCAGCGTCTACCAGGAGGTGCGCCGGAACTTCCTCTCGTCGTTCCTGCAGGTGTTCGACCAGCCGGTGCCGACCACGGTCGTCGGCGCGCGGAGCGTGTCGAACGTGCCCGCGCAGGGGCTGACGATGATGAACGACCCGTTCGTGCGCGGCCAGGCCGAGCGCTGGGGTGCAGCGCTCGCGGCGGATCCGCGGGAGCAAACCGAGCGGGTTCGGGATGCGTATCAGCGGGCGTACGCGCGCGCGGCGACCGACGATGAGGTGGCGCGGGCGGCTGCGTTCCTCGGCGCCACGCCGGATGCCGCGGCGTGGAGCGACTTCGCGCACGCGATCTTCCTCTCGACGGAGTTCAGGTACCTGCGATGAGCCACTGCGGACGATTCCAGCCACGCGCGATCTCGCGCCGCGACATGCTGCGGCGCGGCGCGTGCGGCTTCGGTGCGCTGGCGTTCGCGGGGATGTTCGCGGACATCGTGCGCGCGGCGGAGGCGGCGGGCGGGGCGGGGGGTGTCGTGGGTGCGTCGGGTACGGCGAGCACGGCGGCGCGCGTCGGTCCGCACTTCGCGCCGACCGCGCGCAGCGTGATCTTCCTCTACATGGACGGCGGTCCGTCGCAGATGGACACGTTCGATCCGAAGCCGGCGCTCGAGAAGTGGCACGGCAAGCCGTTCCCGATGACGATGGAGCGGACGCAGTTCAACGACAACGGCGCGACCATGGCCAGTCCGTGGAAATTCGCGCGGCACGGTCGCTGCGGGCTCGAGGTGTCGAGCCTGTTCCCGAACGTCGCGCGGTGCGCGGATGACCTGTGCGTCGTTCGCTCGATGACGAGCAAGTTCAACGAGCACACCAACGCCAACTACTTCCTGCACACGGGCGCGGGCATCGTGGGGCGCCCGAGCATGGGCGCGTGGGTGTCGTACGGTCTCGGCGACGCGCGCAACGACCTGCCGAGCTTCGTGGTGATCAACGGCGGACTGATCCCGCCCGGCGGGCGCGAGCTGCTGGGGAGCGGATTCCTGCCGTCCGCGCATCAGTCCAGCCTGTTCCGGCCCCAGGGCGAGGGCATGCCGAACGTGCGCGGCGCGGTCGAGGGCGATCGCCAGCGGCGCGTGCTCGACTTCGCGGCCGGGCTCGACGACGCGTTCGCCGCGCGGGCCGGCAGGCCGGACGCGCTCGAGGCCGCGATCCACAACGCCGAGCTCGCGTTCGCGATGCAGGCGAGCGTCCCGGACCTGATGGCGATGGACGGGGAGACCGCCGAGGTGCGAGAGCTTTACGGCCTCGACGCGCCGTTCGAGCCGACGCGCGTCTTCGCGCGCGAGTGCCTGCTGGCGCGGCGCATGGTGGAGCGTGGGGTGCGGTTCATCGAGCTCACGTGCCCGGGCACGGGGCACGATCGTTGGGACCAGCACCAGAACCTGCGCAAGGGTCACGAGGACAACGCGCGCGCGGTCGACCAGCCGATCGCGGCGCTGCTGGTGGACCTGAAGCGGCGCGGGCTGCTCGACGAGACGCTCGTCGTGTGGGGCGGCGAGTTCGGACGTACGCCGTTCGCGCAGGGCAAGGACGGCCGCGATCACAACCCGTACGGATTCACCGTGTGGCTCGCCGGCGGCGGGATCAAGGGCGGCATGACGTACGGCGCGACGGACGAGTTCGGCTACAAGGTTGCAGAGCACCCGGTCGAGATCCACGACCTGCATGCCACGATGCTGCACTGCCTCGGCTTCGACCACCGCCTACTGACGTCTCGCTTCGGCGGCCGCGACATGCGCCTGACCGACGTACACGGTCGCGTGATGCGCGAGTGGCTGAAGGCCGAAATCCGTTCCAGGTAAAGGTGGCACCAATTTCCCCGCCCGCAGGATGAGGGTCGCCGCTGCGGTAAGGAAATTGGTGCCACCTTTACCTGGAACGGATTTCCCGTCTCACGCCTTCGGCCGTTGCCCCGGCTTCAGGAGGTGACCGCGCTGGCGCAGCAGCATGCGCAGCGCGCTCGGGATTCCCGCCATGCGGAGGAGGTTGTCCTCCTTAATCGCGATGGGCACGCCCATCTCGTAGCGGTTGATGGTTGCCGGGCTCATGCCGAGGATCGTGGCGAACGCGACCTGGCTCAGGCCGGATCGCTGCCGGATCGCCTTCACCTCGTCGGGGTAGAGCGTGCCGGATGCCGCGCGGTACGCGTCGTACATCGGACGGAAGAGGTCTGGATCCGCGGGATCCGCAAGCTCCTCGCCGCACGTGAGGCACTCGAAGGCATCGACGTGAAAGGTGAACTCGACGCCGTGGATCTCGCAATCCTCGTCGTACGAGATGGGCTTTGCGTCGCGGAGCGCGGAACAGCGTGGGCAGAACATCGGCGAGAGGTTCGTGGCTTCGGCCTTCAACATGACGGGTCCTTCATCGGGAATCGAGGTTGATGGAACGACCAGATGACCAATGCTGACTCAGGGCCTTCGGGAACACGACGGAACGCAACCTTCAGATACATCCGCTGACCGCCGACGACCGGCCTGAACACCCACACCTCACGGTCCGCGCAGTGGTGGTCAGCCAACGGGCCATCGAGGTAATCGAGCGCCTCGAGGGACTCGATGACCTGCCACAGGACGTCCGACGTCGCATCAACCTTCCGCATCGCCCTTCGCGTGATGCGCCGAGACACGATGAACCCGTGACGCCGCTCCGCGAGACCGCGGATGTGAAGCAGCGCTCCGTCCAACTCGACGGGAAACCGCAGATTGACCGGATCATCATCCATACCTCTACGCCTCGATAGAGGTCAAGTCAACCCACGAGCCGCCGAAACCCGCGCGATCATGACTGGATCGGGCAGGTTTCCGGGCGCGTTCTCGCCGCCGGACGCCACCCGCGCGCTTCCGGCCCCGCTGCCGGCTCGGACGTGGAACATCACCTGGTCCGCGACCTGCGCCCGCAACTGCGGCGACCCGGGCAGCCCGAGCGCCAGGGCCGCCCGGTAGGCCGCCGCGGTCTGCGCCTCCGCGCACGGATGCGGCAGATCCACCCAGAGCGGGCACAGCCTTCTCAGCACCGACAGCCGGCGCGGCACCGTGACGGCGGTCGCGATCACGGTGCAGTCGGCCATCGGCGAGCCGGCGTCGGCCTCGCGCGGCAGCGTTCGCATGCCCATCAGGGACACCAGCATCCGGAGCTGCGCGGGTCGGAGCTCGTCGATGCGGCGCAGGATGAGCGCATCGCGATCCTCGAGCGACCGCACGATGCGGGCGACGTGCTTCGCGTTCCGCACCCACGCCGCGTCGAGCTCGACGATGCGCTGGTCCGCGTCGCGCGCGAGCGCCCGCGCGACCAGCTGCTTGCCGGAGCCGTCGGGGCCGAGGATCACCGTGTCCTCGAGCACGCGGCCCTCCGCGACGGCGCGATCCGCCGCGTCCTCGAGCACGGCGACGGCGAGCGGCGCTCCGACGAATTGCCGCAGCGTGGCGACGTCGAGCAGGCGCGAGGGATCGCCGCACACGCGCGTGGCCGCGCGTGCGGTGACGGGGTCGGGTTGTGCGGACATCTCGGTGCCTCCTGCGGCGCACGGCCGCGGCGCTCCTTGCGCGCGGGGCACGGTATCTCGCGGGCGCGCGATCCCCGGAGTTTCTGCGGAATTTCTGCGGGATCCGGCGCCCCGCGATGCCTCGCGGCGACCCCGCGCCGCCTCGCCGCGACCTCAGCGCGTCGCTTGGTCCACGAACTTCAGCACGATGACCGTGGACGCCACGAAGACCGCCGCACCGACCGCCGCGAGGATGCCCCACGCCAGTCGCCGCCCTCGCGACGCGCGCTGCGCGCCCAGCGTCTCGACTGCCTGATGCTGGAAGCGGCTCGTCGCCGCGAACGGATAGTCGCGCGCACGGAAGTCGGGAATCGGCGGCAGGGCCGGCACCGCGGGCAACCGTTGCTCGGAGGACGCCCCGGCCGTTTCCGCAGGTGCGATCGCGTCCACCGGCGACACCGCGACCTCTGCCTGCGACTTCACGTCTCCCGGCTCGGCCGCAGCCTCCGGCTGGACCTTCGGCGGTCCGGGCGTGAAGTCGAAGTTGATCGGCTCGCCGTCGCCCACGCGTCGCTCACTTCCCCTCGATCATCGCGTGCATCCGGCGGATCTCCGCGTGCACCTTGTCGCGCAGCTCGGGCGGCGCCACGACGCGCGCATTGCTCCCGATGCCGAGCACCCACCACATGATTTCGTCGAGCCCGGCGACCTTCGCGGTGAAGCGCACCCATCCGTCGCTCAGCGGCTTGAATTCCTGGCTCTCGTGCCACTTCGTCTCGACCATGTTCCCCGCGACGGTGGGCGACAGGTCGACCACCACCTTCACGGGCGCGCCCGGCGAGTTGATCGTCTCCCACGCATTCTTCAGGTAGCCGTCGACGGTCCACCCGCGCGGCAGCTCGAACGTCTGGCTTCCCGCGGTGACGCGCTTGATGCGCGCGATCTTGTACTGGCGCATCTCGCCGCCCGGGCGCTTGCGCGCGATCAGGTACCAGCTGCGGCGCGCGAAGAAGACGCCCCAGGGCTCGATCTGCACCGTCTCGACCTTGCGGGCCTTGCCGAGCGATCCGGCGGAGTTCACGCCGCTGGCCGCGGGTTCGTCGCCGGTGACGGCCGCCGCACTTGCGGCGCCGGGCGCATTCGCCGTGCCGCCGCCCGCGCGCGTTCCCTTCGCCGGCTTGTACGGCGACTCGTACTCCATGCTCAGGACGCGGTTCTCGAGGATCCCGTCGAGCACGACGCGGAAGATCTCGGGCTTGTGCGGCTGCGCGGCGCGCAGGAGCCGCACCGCGAACCGCCCCTCGAGCAGCTCGAGCTTGCCGCGCACCTCCTTGCCGAGGCTCGCGGTGATGCGGTGCACGCCGCCCGCCGCGGCGTTGTTGTCGGGCGCGAGCGGCGTCCCGAGCACGCTCTGCGTGAGGAGCACGGACGCGACCGCCTCGGCCACGGAGAGGTCCTGCTTCAGGAAGTCGGACGCCTGGACGACGTAGCCCATCTTGCCGTCGCGCGGCCTCGGCTGCGAGACGATCTCGATGCCGATCGCCTGCATGCGCTCGATCACGCTCGACACCGCGCGCGTGGTCACGCCCCACTCCGCGGCGAGCTCCGCGCGCGTCGGCTGCTCGTGCCCGGACGCGAGCTGCTTGACGCGCTCGATGCGCTGGATCATCTCGACCGCGTCGGCGCGGTGCTTCTCGCCCGTCGGCTTCTTCGATTTGGTTGCCACGTCGCCGAGTCTATTCCGCCGAATCCTCGGGGGAACGCGGCTCGGGCGACGGCTTCCTCGGCCGGGGCGCGTCCGGGGGCGGCGCCTCGGCGCCGGGCTCCGGCGTGCCGGGGGTCTCGGGGGTCGCCGGGGACTCGGGGATCGCCTGCGTGCCCGCATCGCCTGCTGGCGGCGCATCGCCGGTTCCGCCGAGGAGCCCGTGCTCCCCGAGCAGCTTGTCGATGTCGCGCAGAACCTCCGGCGGCAGATCCTTGCGGCCGCGGGCGGGCCGGCGGCGCGAGCGCTTCTCGGCGGCGTCCTCCGTGCGCTTGCGCGCCTCGTGCACGCGCGCGATCCGCTCGGCGTTGCGCATGATGGCGTCCTTGCTGTCCTCGTCGCGCGCGAGGACGCCGTCGAGCACGGGCCAGTCGCGCACGACCGGCTGGAGGGCCATCGCCAGCAGCCGCACGAGCAGGCCCGGCATCAGCTCGCTGCCGAGCGCGTGCGCGTCGACGCGGAAGATCATGTCGCCGGAATCGATGTCGAGGTCGTAGTGGCCGCGCTCGGTGACGCGGTTGAGCCGCGTGACGAGCTCCGCGCCGGCCAGGCGGCGGTGCACCGGCACCACGAGGGGGATCTTCGTCTCGACGCGGATCGACACGCCGTCGGGACGCACCGTCACCAGCTGCGCGAACGTCATCTCGTCCGCGCGCATCATCATGAGGAGCTGGCGCTCCGTGGCGCGCTCGAAGAACTGCAGGTTCGCGGCCTTCAGGTGCTCGCGCAGGTTCATGAAGAGCTTGGTTCGCTGGTTCGGGGTCATCGGTCTCCTTCAGTATGGCGTGTTGCGGCACCCGGGCATCGGCCGGGGGACGCGGAAAGTTCGCGAACGCCGTCGTTCGCACCGACGACCCGCCCCGCGAGCCGCCGTCGGCCGCCGGGCGGCCGCGTTGGATGTGGTGTCCCGGACTGTCGGCGGTGCGCCCGGAACCGCACCGTCGGGGGAGATCATCGCCCCCGCCGATGAAGCCGATGCTGCAGCGCCGTGGACGATCGTAGGCAGCATGCACCAGAACCCTGAAATCACGCTCGTTGCCTGCATGTGGGCGCTCGGCGGCGCCCCGTCATCCCGCACCTACGCGATCGGGCCGAGCCCGTGCCAACCGTCTCCCGGGCGCCCCTCGGGCCCGCTCGTCCCCGCCCCCGGGGAGCGCGCCGCGGGTACGGTGTCGCCGAACCGATGCAGTCCGCACTCCTGACGTTCCCGCTCTTCGCGCTGCTGACGGCGGCGCTCGGCCTCGCGGCATCGATCCTCGGATGGCGCGTGATGCGCGGCTTCATGAGCGACGACCTCTTCCGGCTGCTCGAGATCCTCGCGCGCGGCACGTTCTCCTTCCTGGTCTTCCTGCTCGCGCTGACCCTCACGAGCGTGCGCGAGAACTTCGTGCAGGCCGAGTCGGTCGTCGCGCAGGAGTCGCTCGAGCTCCGCCAGCTCCTGCGGGGTCCCGCCGTCAGCGGCGAGCTCCGCGCGGAGGTCGCCGCATACGCACGGGCGGTCGCGGAACGGGAATGGCCGGCGCTCTCCGAGGCGACGCCGCGGCTCTCACCGGAGGCCGGCGCGGCGCTCGATCGCCTGCGCGGCACGTGCGCCGGCGACGACCTCCGGGCGATCGCGCGGATCGAGCACCTGCGGGAGTCCCGGCTCGCCCATGCCCGCGCGGGCGCTCACGCGGCGTTCTGGATGGTCATGGCGAGCGTGCTGCTCGTCGGATCCTTCATGCACGGACGGTCGCCGCCGTCGCGCGGGCAGTTGGTGGTGTTGGCGCTCTACCTGTCCGCGTTCGGCCTCGTGTTCGCGCTGATCCGCGAGTTCGAGCGCCCGTTCGCGGGCTGGGTCGCGGCGTCCCCGGATCCGATCCGCTCGGTGGTGGAAATGACCGGGAATTGACGCGCGGATTGCATGCGAGGGCGCCCGGGGTGCGGTCCTATACTTTTCCCTTCACCCATGACCACCATGCCGACCTCCACGAAGGCCGATCTCGCCGCCGCCTCCACCGTTCCCGGTCCGCTCGACCCGCTCGACACGTTCGCGCGCCGTCACCTCGGGTCCACCCCGGCCGAGGAGATGGAGATGCTCGCGTCGCTCGGCTGCTCGAGCATGGCGCAGCTCATCGACTCCGCGATCCCCGCGGGCATCCGCCTGCGCCGCGAGCTCGACATCCCCGACCCGACCAACGGCCAGAAGTTCGCGATGCGCGGCGAGGCCGAGACGCTCGCGGCGCTGCAGCGCCTCGCCGACCAGAACCAGGTCTGGCGCACCTACATCGGCATGGGCTACTGCGACACGATCACGCCGCCCGTGATCCTGCGCAACATCCTCGAGAACCCGGGCTGGTACACGGCCTACACGCCCTACCAGGCCGAGATCTCGCAGGGCCGCCTCGAGGCGCTCCTCAACTGGCAGACGATGGTCTGCGAGCTCACCGCGATGGAGGTCGCGAACGCGTCGCTGCTCGACGAGGGCACCGCGGCCGCGGAGGCGATGAGCCTGTGCTTCGGCGCCTCGGGCCACCAGAAGAAGCGCTTCTTCGTTGCCGAGGACTGCCACCCGCAGACGATCGCCGTCGTCGAGACGCGCGCGTCCGGCCTCGGCATCGAGCTGGTGATCGGCAATCCCGACGCGGCCGTTGTGAAGGACGGCACGTTCTGCGGCGCGCTGGTCTCCTACCCGTGCACGAGCGGCAAGGTCCATGACTTCAAGGCGTTCGGCGAGGCGGTCCACGCCGCCGGCGGCCTCTTCGTGGTCGCCGCCGACCTCCTGTCGCTGACGCTGCTGACGCCGCCCGGCCAGTGGGGCGCGGACGTGGTGCTCGGCAGCGCGCAGCGCTTCGGCGTGCCGATGGGCTTCGGCGGCCCGCACGCGGCGTTCTTCGCGACGAAGACCGAGCACGTGCGCAAGATGCCCGGCCGCCTGATCGGCATGAGCCGCGACTCCGCGGGCAACCCCGCGCTGCGCATGGCGATCCAGACGCGCGAGCAGCACATCAAGCGCGAGCGCGCGACGAGCAACATCTGCACCGCGCAGGTGCTGCTGAGCGTGATCGCCGGCATGTACGGCACCTGGCACGGGCCCGAGGGCCTGAAGGCGATCGCTTCGCGCGTGCACCGCGCGGCGAACACGCTGGCCTCGGGGCTCAAGGCGCTCGGCCACGACTGCGGCACGCACGCGTGGTTCGACACGCTGCGCGTGAAGCTCGGCGGCGGATCGACGCAGCAGGCCGTGACCGCGGCTGCCGCGGTGAAGAAGATCAACCTGCGCGCCTACGGCGACGGCTCCGTCGGCGTGGCGCTCGACGAGTCGGTGACGCCCGCGGACCTGCAGGACCTGCTCGAGGCGTTCGCCGCGGGCACGGGCAAGCAGGCGCCGAAGGTCGCGGACCTCGCGCGCACCGCGCAGGCCACGAACCTCGGCACGTTTGCCCGCGCCGGCACGTTCATGCAGCAGCCGGTGTTCGCCCGGTTCCACTCGGAGCACGAGATGCTCCGCTACCTGTGGCGCCTGCAGGGCAAGGACCTGAGCCTCGTGCACAGCATGATCCCGCTCGGGTCGTGCACCATGAAGCTGAACGCGACGAGCGAGATGATCCCGGTGACGTGGCCCGGCTTCGGCAAGGTCCACCCGTTCGCGCCGGCGGAGCAGTGGAAGGGCTACGCGCAGCTGTTCTCGACGCTCGAGCAGTGGCTCTGCGAGGTGACCGGCTTCGCCGCCGTCAGCCTGCAGCCGAACGCCGGCTCGCAGGGCGAGTACGCGGGCCTGATGGTGATCCGCGCGTACCACCACCACCGCGGCGAGCAGAACCGCACGGTGTGCCTCATCCCCGACAGCGCGCACGGCCCGAACCTGGCCAGCGCGGTGATCGCGGGCATGCAGGTGGTGCCGGTCGACAGCGACGCCGAGGGCAACGTGGACCTCGCCGACCTGAAGAAGAAGGCCGAGCTGCACGCGGCGAACCTGGCGGCGTGCATGGTCACCTACCCGAGCACGCACGGCGTGTTCGAGGACCGCATCCGCGAGCTGTGCGACATCGTGCACGCCAACGGCGGGCTCGTGTACATGGACGGCGCGAACATGAACGCGCAGGTCGGCCTCACCCGGCCGGGCGACATCGGCGCCGACGTCTGCCACCTGAACCTGCACAAGACCTTCTGCATCCCGCACGGCGGCGGCGGTCCCGGCATGGGCCCGATCGGCGTCGTGCAGCGGCTCGCGGACTTCCTGCCCGGCCACCCGGTGCTGCGCCCCGCAAGCGCGGGCAAGCACGCGATCGGCCCGATCAGCGCCGCGCCGTACGGCAGCGCGAGCATCCTGCCGATCAGCTGGATGTACATCGCGATGATGGGCGCCGAGGGCCTCCGCCGCGCCACCGAGGTCGCGATCCTCAACGCCAACTACATGGCGAAGCGGCTCGAGGGCCACTACGACGTGGTGTTCACCAACGGCAACGGCCGCTGCGCGCACGAGTTCATCATCGACGTGCGGCCGTTCGACCAGAGCGCGGGCATCAAGCCCGACGACATCGCCAAGCGCCTGATGGACTTCGGCTTCCACGCGCCCACGATGAGCTGGCCGCTGCCCGGCTCGCTGATGATCGAGCCGACCGAGAGCGAGAGCAAGGCCGAGTGCGACCGCCTGTGCGACGCGCTGATCGCGATCCGCGAGGAGATCCGCAAGGTCGAGACCGGCGCGTGGCCGAAGGAGGGCAACCCGCTCAAGAACGCGCCGCACACCGCGGACGTGGTCACCGCGACGCAGTGGGACCGCCCGTACACCCGCGAGGAGGCCGCGTACCCCGCGCCGTGGCTGCGCGCGTGGAAGTACTGGCCGCCCGTGGGCCGCGTGGACAACCCGTACGGCGACCGCAACCTCGTGTGCACGTGCGACTCGGTGAAGTCGTACGCGTGAAGGCCGCGTGAACCCGCGTGAGCATCTTCCCGCTTCCCATCTTCGAGCGAGACGCCGACCCGGCGCACCGTGACGCGCTCACGGACGCCGAGGCGTACGCGCGGCTGAAGCCGCCGTCGTCGATCGTCGTGAAGTTCGGGTCGATCAAGCTGATCGGCGAGTACCCCTACGACGGCGACGCCAAGCCGGGCTGCGGCAGCAAGCTGGTGGTGAAGACGCACCGGGGCACCGAGGTCGCGGAGATGCTCACCACGACGTGCCCGAACAGCGGCTGCTCGAAGAGCATCAGCCGCCGCGAGATGCTCGAGTACGTCGACAACTCGGGCGGCAAGGACTACCCGTTCCACACGAACGGCCGCGTCCTGCGCGTCGCGACGATCGAGGACCTCAACGCGTGGTCGGCGCTGAAGGAGCGCTTCCGCCGCGAGGAGCTCGAGGGCGTGCGCCGCGAGGCCGTCGCGATGGGCTTCACGATGAAGATCGTCGAGGTGGAGCCGGTGCTCGGGCGGGAGCACGTCGTCGTCCACTACCTGAGCGAGGAGCGCGTCGACTTCCGCGAGCTGGTCCCGATGCTGGCGCGGCGCTTCGGCGCGCGCGTGGAGATGCACCAGATCGGCGCGCGCGACGAGGCGCGGCTGACCGCCGACTACGAGAAGTGCGGCCAGCACTGCTGCTGCAAGAACTTCCTGAAGGTGCTGAAGCCGGTCAGCATGAAGAGCGCCAAGACGCAGAAGGCCTCGCTCGACCCGCTGAAGATCAGCGGCCGCTGCGGCCGCCTCATGTG
>JAIYBS010000308.1 GCA_027488415.1 Planctomycetaceae bacterium
CCTGCTCGCCTCGAGCGGGATCCCGGGCGCGTTCCCGCCCCGCGAGGTCGACAACTTCCTGCTCGTCGACGGCGCCGTGACGAGCAACATCATCTACGGCGGCGCGATGAAGCGCGAGGACTCGTTCGCGGCCACGTACCGCCGCACCTATCCCGGCGAGACGCCGCCGAAGGTCCGCTACTGGGTGATCCTCAACAACTACGCCGTCGCACAGCCCAAGACCGTGCAGAAGACGTGGCCGAGCGTCATCGAGCGGAGCCTCGAGGTCGCGGTCCGGGCCTCGACCACCGTCGCGCTCCGGCACCTCTACGCCATGGCCGAGATCACCAAGCTCCGCGGCGACGGCGACGTGGAGGTCCGCTGGGTCGCGATCCCGAACACCTGGAAGGCGCCCGTCGAGGGAATCTTCAAGGAGGAGACGATGCGATCCCTCTCCGACCTCGGCATGAAGCTCGGCAAGGACCCGTCGTCCTGGCACGCCGAGGCCCCGTGAGCGCGCCGCGAACGCAGGTCATCGCCGCCTTCGGGGCGCTCTACGTCTTCTGGGGATCCACCTACCTCGGCAGCAAGTTCGCGATGGCGAGCTTCCCGCCGGCACTGCTGTCGGCGGTGCGCTTCGCGATCGCGGGCGTCGCCATGGCGGGGATCGGCTTCGCGCTCGGCAAGGTCCGTGCCTCCGACTTCGCGAGGCTCCGGTGGTGGCGCAACGGCGCGCTCGCCGGCACCCTGCTCTTCGCGGTGGCGAACGTGCTCGTCTCGTCGGGCGTGCAGCGAATTCCGAGCGGCATCGCCGCGCTGATCGTCGGGCTCACGAGCGTGTGGATCGTGCTCTTCGACCGCGCGATCACGAAGGCCGGTGCCCCGCCGCGGACCATCGTCCTCGGCCTCGCGTGCGGGCTCGCGGGCGTCGCGATCCTCGGCGGCCCGGGCTGGACGTCCTCGGCGGTGGCGCTCGACACGACGGGCGTCCTGCTGGTGGTCGGCAGCACCGTCGCGTGGGCCGCGGGCACGATGGTCGCGAAGCATTCGGAGCGCTCCCCCTCGCTCTGGGCCGCGAGCGTGATGCAGATGCTCGGCGGCGGCGCCGCGGCGTTCGTCGTGACGGCGATCCTCGAGCGCGACCGATGGCCCGCGTGGGAGGCGGTGACGCCGGGCTCGCTCTGGGCGATCGCGTACCTCGTCGTCTTCGGCTCGCTGTTCGGGTTCACCGCCTACGTCTTCCTGCTGCAGCACTGCAGCGCGCAGGCGGTGGCGACCTACGCGTACGTGAACCCGATGGTGGCGCTCGTCCTCGGGACGCTCCTGGCCGGCGAGCAGGTCCCCGCCCGCGTCGCGGCCGCGGCGCCCCTCATCCTCGGCAGCGTCGCGCTGATGCAGTTCGTGCGGCCGCCGTCGAAGGACGAGCCGCCGATCGAGGAGGAGTGACGTTCACGCGGTCCACGCGCGCACGTGCGCGCCGACCACGGCCGTCGCGACCGTGAAGACGCGGTCGCGGTGCGAGCGCACGGTGACGAGCTGCACCCCGCCGTGCTCGGCCGACACGTGCTCCACGCGGAGCGTGCGCCCGAGCGCGTCGGCGCCGACGCGCTCTGCCTTCACGACCGATTCCTTCGCGCACCAGAGGCGAAGCGGCCACGCCTCGTCGGACCACGGGAGCGCGGCCTCGCCGGTCTGCACGGAGAGCTCGCGGAGCGCGGCGGCGGCGGGTGCGTCGAGCGGCTCGCAGTCGATGCCCGGGCAGCGCGCGCCGGGAGCGGCGATCGCGCAGCCCGCGAGCCCGCGCGCGTGAGCGATCGAGATTCCGGGCGCGCCCGCATGACCCGCCACGAGCGGCGCGCCGTTGACGTCGTGCGCGATCGCGGCCTCGATCCACGGCGCCTCGCCGTGCGCGTGCCGCCACGCGGCCGCCGCGGCGCGGAACGCCGCGCGGCTCGACTCGCGCCCGCGCGCACGCAGCTCGTCGCGCGCCGCGCCGGGCGCGTGCGAGAACGGCAACCACTGGATGACCGCGTCCGGCATCACACCGCGAAGTATCCCGCGCCCGGGTGGTGCACCACGAGCGCGCTCGTCGACTGCTCGGGGTCGATCTGGAAGTTCTCCGTCAGCCGGCAGCCGATCCGCTCGGGCTGGAGGAGCCGCCAGAGCTTCTCCTGGTCCGCCATGTCCGGGCAGGCCGGGTAGCCGAAGCTGTAGCGGCAGCCGCGGTACTTCTGCTGGAACAGCTCGCGGATGCGCGGGCTGTCGTCGTGGCCGATCCCGAGCTCCGCGCGCATGCGCTTGTGCCACATCTCGGCCAGCGCCTCCGCGCACTCGACGCCGAACCCGTGGGTGTAGAGGTACTCGGTGTAGGCGTTCGACTCGAAGAGCCGCTTCGCGCGCTCCGAGGCGCGCGGGCCCATGGTCACGCACGTGAAGCCGACCACGTCGCGCTCGGCACCGCCTCGGAAGAAGTCGGCGATGCAGAGGCCGCGGCCCGACCGCTGCCTCGGGAACGTGAATCGCTCGAGCTCGCGCGCCGGGTCCGTCGGGTCGAACACCGCCAGGTCGTCGCCCTGCGCGGCGCAGGGGAACCAGCCGTAGACGACCTTCGGCGCGAGGAACGCGTCGCCCTCCTCGACCGCCTGCCGCTGCAGGCGCTCGAGGGCCGGCCGCGCCTCGCGGTCGAGGAGCGCCTCGTACTCGTCGGCGCCGAGCGCGCCGGGCTTCATGCCCCACTGGCCGCGGAACAGCGCGTTGTGGTTGATGAACGGGAAGATCTCCTCGAGCGGCACGCGCTCCACCACGCGCGCGCCCCAGAACGGCGGCTCGGGGATGCGCGCGACCGGCTCCACGCCGCCCGCGTGCCGCGATCCCTCGGTGCCCACCGAGCCCTGCTCGCCGCGCGCCGCCGCGCCGCCGTCGACGCTCTCGATCACCGCGGTCCCCGCCGCACCCGCGCCGCCGCCCGCCGCGCACGCGCGCGACGCCGCGACCTTCGCGTCGACCGCCCGGCGCTTGCCGAGCCGCTCGTCGATCTGCGCATCGACCGCCGCCAGCCCGCCCGAGGCGAGCGCGTCGCACACCGACAGCCCCTCGAACGCGTCCTTGCCGTAGTACAGCGGGCCGCGGTAGATCGAGCGCAGGTTGCCCTCGCAGTAGTGGCGGGTCAGCGCCGCGCCGCCGAGCAGGACCGGGACGCGGATCCCGCGCTCGTTCATCTCGTGGAGGTTCTGCTCCATGACGGCCACGCTCTTCACGAGCAGTCCGCTCATCCCGAGCGCGTCGGCCTTGGTCCGCTCCACCGCCTCGAGCATCGCGGAGAGCGGCTGCTTGATGCCGATGTTGTGGACCTCGAAGCCGTTGTTCGTCAGGATGATGTCGACGAGGTTCTTGCCGATGTCGTGCACGTCGCCGCTCACCGTCGCGAGCACGATGCGCGCCTTCGCGCGGCCGGTCGCCCCGGCCTTCTCCATGTGCGGCTGCAGCAGCGCGACGGCCTTCTTCATGACGGTGGCGCTCTGCAGCACGAACGGCAGCTGCATCTTGCCCTCGCCGAAGAGGTCGCCCACCACCTTCATGCCGGCGAGCAGGTGGTCGTTGATGATCGCGAGCGGGCCGTGGAAGACGAGCGCGCGCTCGAGCGTCTGCTCGAGGCCCTTGTCCTCGCCGTCGATGATGTGCCGCTGCAGCGCCTCCTCGACGGGCAGGTCCGCGAGCGTGCGCTTCGCCTCGACCTGCTCCGCGCCGTCGGGGAAGAGCCCGATGAAGTGGATCAGCGGGTCGAACGACTCCGGCATGCCCTCCGGGCGCTCGTCGCCGCGGCGGTCGAAGACCAGCC
>JAIYBS010000351.1 GCA_027488415.1 Planctomycetaceae bacterium
CTCGGCGAAGCCGAGAAGTTCTTCCGCCCCGAGTTCATCAACCGCCTCGACGACATGATCGTGTTCCGGCCGCTGGTGAAGGCGGACCTGACCCACATCATCGACCTCGAGCTGGCGAAGGTGAAGGACCGCCTGAAGGCCCGCGGCATGACCCTCGAGGTCAGCGAGCCCGCCAAGGACTTCCTGATCGAGAAGGGCTACAACCCCGACTTCGGCGCCCGTCCGCTGCGCCGCGCGCTGGCGCAGTACGTCGAGGACCCGCTGGCCGAGCGCCTGCTCAGCGGCGAGTTCGCCGACGGCACCGCGATCACCGCCACCCGCGAGGAGGGCAAGGACTACCTCTCCTTCGAGGGGAAGTCGACGAAGGGCGAGGCCCCGAAGGCCGAGCCGCAGACCGCCTGACGGCAGGCGCAACCAGGTTTCCAGCTTCCGCCCGCCGGCGTGCCACGAGCACGCCGGCGGGTGTGTTTCGGGGGCCGGTCACGCCCTACGATCCGCCACCATGACCGGACCCGTCACGAACGGCAGCAGCGGCAAGGACGGCAAGCCCCCCGAACGACTCATGCTCGCCGGCCCGCGCGGGCGACTCGAGGAGCTGTTCCGCGTCATCCGCATCGCGAACGAGTTCATCCGCGGGTTCCGCAAGCTGCACTTCGTGGGCCCGTGCGTCACGGTGTTCGGCAGCGCGCGCTTCCCCGAGGGACACCGCTGGTACGAGATGTCGCGCCGGGTGGGCGCCGAGCTCGGCAAGCAGGGGTTCACGGTGATGACCGGCGGCGGCCCCGGCGTGATGGAGGCGGCCAACCGCGGCGCCCGCGAGGTCGGCGCGCCGAGCATCGGCTGCAACATCGAGCTTCCGCACGAGCAGCACGCCAACCGGTGGTGCGACAGCTGCATCGGCTTCCGCTACTTCTTCGTCCGCAAGGTGATGCTGCTCAAGTACTCGTACGGGTTCGTCGTGTGCCCGGGCGGCTACGGGACCATGGACGAGCTGTTCGAGACGCTCACCCTCGTTCAGACGAGGAAGATCGTCGATTTCCCGATCGTGATCATGGGCAAGGACTACTGGGACGAGCTCGACGACTTCGTGATGAAGCGGATGATCCCGGACGGCACGATCGACCCCGCGGACCGCGGCCTGGTGAAGGTCACCGACGACCCGGAGGAGGCCGCGGCCTTCATCGCCGAGGCCGCCGAACGGCGGTTCGGGCTGCGCAAGGGCGTGCCCGCGCCGAAGCCGCGGTGGTGGCTGCTGGAGCGGTGATCCCGCGCCGGGCGACGCCTCGCCGACCAAACCGACAGGGCCCGCGGATCGCTCCGCGGGCCCTGCTCGTTGCGTCAGGATGGCCCCGAGGAACGGGGCAGCGCTCGGTCAGAGCGGCT
This sequence comes from Planctomycetaceae bacterium, assembly GCA_027488415.1. Lineage (GTDB taxonomy): Bacteria > Planctomycetota > Phycisphaerae > Phycisphaerales > SM1A02 > UBA966. Next base: position 1,384 of record JAIYBS010000351.1, read on the forward strand.
GGTCCGCGCGGATGCGCTCCTCGAGCTTGGCGCCCGCCGGCGAGCGCGTCTCCGCCTTCCAGTACGGGAGCCCGCCCTCGACGTCGATCTCGATCTCGTACATCGTGGAGCCGGCCGGAATCGACAGGGCGAAGTCGACCGCGTCCGCCATGCTGACCGTCACGTCGTCGAGCGCGTCGAGCTCCGGCTGGATGCGCGCGAGCTGGAACGCCGTCGGCACCCAGCTCGAGGTCGAGAGCACCGCGAGGGTGGTCGCGTTCACGCGCGTCTTGAGGAGACGGCCAGTCGCCTGGTTCCACTGAAGCACCTCGACGGCGAGCGCCGCACCGACGCGGTCGGTCTCGGCCTCCAGGATCGGGAGCCCGTTGCCGCCGGTCGCGGCGTTGACGGCCGCGATGAAGTCGGGGCCCGCGAGCGAGCTGGCACCGTCATCGCCGTCGTCGTCGCCGTCGTCGTCGTCGCCGTCGCCGTCGTCGTCGCCGCTGTCGTCGTCGCCCTCCTCGTCCTCATCTGCATCGTCGGGGCTGTCGTCGTAGCCGTCCTCGTCGTCGTCGTCGTTGGCACCGTCGGAGTCGTCCATCAGGCGGTCGGTGGAGTCGTCGAACTGGTCGCCCCAGAACTTGAAGTTATCCAGGCGGCAGTCGAGCGTGACGGTGTTGTGCGAAGACGCGATGAGCGCCGCGGCCATCCCGGAGGCCATCCGGTTGCCGAACACGGTCTCGAGTCCGTCCATCGAGAGGACCGGCGAGGTCTCGCCGTCGCGGAAGACGTCGATCGAGATGCCGATGCCGCTCGAGACGACCAGCCGGTAGTCGTACTCAAACGTGCCGATCGTCACCGCCGCCGTGTCGACCGTCGCCCCACCCTTGCGGAGCGAGAGGACGAGCCGGCGCCAGGTCTTCGTTCGGACGACCTCGACGTTGATGCCCTCGCTGAAGCCGGTTCGGTTGTCGAAGGCGCCCCAGCCGATGGCGAGGCCGGCGCGCCCGTTGCGGGTGGCGTAGATCGACGGGCTGATGTTCGCGCTCTGCGACCAGTCGATCACGAAGCCGTCGTTCCAGTCGATGCGCTTGGTGAAGAGGTAGGACGCGCCGCTCGCGAGCCCCTGGCTCGTGAAGCGAAGCTTGGTGCCGGTCTCGGCCACCTTGCAGCCCGTCGCGCTCGCGGACTCGGCCTCGGTCCAAAGCGCACCGTTGCGCGTGGTGTCGTTGAAGGCGTCGGGAAGCCTGTCGGCGAAC
>JAIYBS010000167.1 GCA_027488415.1 Planctomycetaceae bacterium
GGGGCGCATGACGCTTTCTGCACAAGACTCGTCCGCGGACGGGTCCGGTGCGCTCCGTGGGAAGTGCGTTGACGTTCAGACCTTCAGCCATGGGTGCAGCGGAATCCGCTCCTCCGTCCCGCAGGACGGCGAGGACATGGTGTCGGCGCTCTCAGGGGTGCTTGACGAGGCCTTCCGCCTCGCGCGCGTCCGGGTCGGCGCCGAGATCGCCGTCACCACCCGCATCGCCAGGCTCTGCGCGATGCTGCGGGAGTCGACGGACGCGGCCGCACCGCTCGGGGAGGTGATCGCCGCCGCGGCCGCCGCGACCGGCATGGACGGCGGCATCGTCCACCTCAGCGAGGCGGGCGGCATCCGCGTGGTGGCCTCGAGGAACGTGCCGACGTCGATCACCGACGCCTTCGCGTCGTTCGGACTCGCCGGGTCGCCGCTGCTTGCGGTGCGCGGCCAGGTGGTGGTCGAGCACGCGGACTCGCCCTCCGTGTCGGATCCTGACTTCCTGCTCATGGCGCTGCAGCGGGGCGGCGTCCATTCCTATGTCTCGACGCCGCTCCTCAGTTCGTCCGGACGGGCGTTCGGCGCCATCTCCCTGGTTCGAACCCGTCCCGGCGAGGTCGGCGACCGCGAACGCCTGCTGCTCGCGCGGGTCGCGCAGCAGCTGGCGGAGTCACTCGACCGGCGAAAGGACGACGCGACTCGCGCGCGAAACGAGGCGAGCCTGCGCGCGATCCTCGACAGCGTGTCGGAGGCCATCGTCACCATCGACGAAACCGGGACCGTTCTCTCCGCCAACCCCGCGGTGGAGCGAATCCTCGGCTACCTGCCGGACGAGCTGGTCGGGCGGAACATCGTCGAGATCACCCCCGACCGGGAGCGCGAGAACCACGCCTGCGGGCTGCGCCGCTACGTCGCCGGCGGCGAGGCGAAGGTGCTCGGCCGAACGCTCGAGGTGATGGCGCGGCGCAAGGACGGGTCGGACGTGGCCGTGGAGCTCGCGGTCACCGAGATCGAGCCGCGGAGGCTCTTCACCGGCGTGATGCGCGACATCACCGAGCGGCGCGCCACCGAGGCAAGGCTCCGCCAGTCCGACCGGCTGACGTCGCTGGGAACCCTTGCCGCGGGGCTCGGGCACGACATGAACAACGTGCTCTTCCCGGTGCGCGCGCACCTGAACGCGCTGCTCGCCGATGCCGAGCGCTCCGGCGCCGCCGATCGGAAGGAGCACGTGATGCAGATCGGCCGCGGCGTCGAGTACCTGCAGAAGCTCGCGGACGGGTTGCACTACCTCGTCCACGACCCGGGGCACGCCGACGGCGGTCTCGACGGCGCCCGGCTCGCCGAATGGTGGCGGGGCACCGGGCCGCTGCTGAGCCGCGGCCTGCCGCCGCTCGCCCGCGTGGACGTCGACATCGCCGAGGGGCTTCCGCGCGTCCGGGCGTCCGAGCACGCACTGACGCAGGCGGTGCTCAACCTCTTCGTGAATGCCGGCGAGGCGATCGCATCTGTTCACGGCGGACCCGCCGCGCACGTCCGGATCGCGGCACACGCGGCTCCGGACGGCCGTGCCGTGCTGCTTTCGGTGACGGACAACGGCCCGGGCATGCCGGAGTCGGTCCGAAAGCGCGCGTTCGACATGTTCTTCACGACCAAGACCCGCGGCCTGGGGACCGGGCTCGGGCTGGCGCTCGTCAACCGCGTCGCGCGCGAGGCGGGAGGTTCCGCATCCATCGAATCGCGGCCGGGGAAGGGCACCGTCGTCACGCTCCGGCTCCCCGTGGCGGACACGGAGCCGCTCTTCGCGGGCGTCGGGGTCGCCGTGACCGCGTCGGACGGCCGGGCCGGCTCGTTCATCGAGTCGGCGCTCGCGGGCCGCGGATTCGCGGTGCTCCCGGCGGAGCGCCTGCCCGAGGCTCGGGCGTGGTTCGTCGACCCGCGGCTTGCGACACCGGCGGATGCCATGGCCTGGAAGCGCGGCCGCACCGACGCGGCGGTGATCCTCGTGGGCAACCCCCACCGGCTCCAGCGCAAGGAGTGGGCGGGCATCGCCGACGGCACCATCGACAGCATCAAGAACTTCGACTCGCTCCTGGTCGGCGTCGACCGGGCGTGCTCGAGCATTCAGAGGAGGTGGGCAGATGAGCGAGACGATCATGCTTGCGGAAGCGAAGCCGTCGCCGGAGCGCGTGATGGCGCGCAAGAAGGCGATCAGCCCGACCACGGGCCTCGCGCAGCTGGTGGTTCGTGTCCTTTCCGTCGATGACCATTCGCTGCTGCTCGACGGCATGCGGGTGCAGCTCGGGCTCGACCCCGAGATCGACTTCGTGGGCGGCCTGCCGGACCCGACCAACCTCCTCGCCGAGGTCGAGCGGCTGAAGCCCGACGTCGTCACCCTCGACGTCGAGATGCCCGGGCCCGAGGTCTTCGAGACGGCGGACCGCCTTCGCCAGCGCTTCCCCGACGTGAAGTTCATCTTCCTCAGCGCGCACGTGCGCGACAGCCTGCTCTCGGCCGCCTATCGGTGCGGCGCGTCCGGCTACTTCGCCAAGGGCGACGACCTCGGCGACCTCGCGGCGGGCATCAAGCGTGCCGCACGCAGCGCGCGCGGCACGTTCGTCATGGGGCCGAAGGTGATGGCACAGTGTCCGGCGGCGCGCGCCGTGCGCACCATGCGGCGCAGCCGCCGTGCGGGCGTGGAGGACGCGGCCCCCGTCAGCGCGCTCGACCGGCTGACCTCGCGTGAGATCGAGGTGCTCCGGCACATCGGCAACGGCCGGTCGCGCGTCGAGATCGGCAAGACGCTGTCGCGCAGCCCAAAGACGGTCGACGGCCATCAGGAGCGCATCATGAAGAAGCTCGGCATCGAGACCCGTGCCGACCTCATGCGATTCGCGATCCGCGAAGGCCTCGTGCAGGCCTGAGCGGCGAGGTGGTGATGAGCGTCGGCGCGCGCGGGTGATCCCGCGCGCGCCGACTTCTTTTTCGTGATCGCCGCCTCGTCGCGCTGTCGCCGGCCGACCGAAACATTGCGCGTGGGATCGATCCCTGCATCGCGCCCAGCATCTTCGCGATCGCGACCCGCGTGAGCGCCTCGCCCATTGCCAATTCGCCAGGCGTTCTTACCGTGCATTCTCTGCGTCGTGGCCCGCGTCGCAGCACGTCGAACGCACGGGAACCTGCACGGGCCGCAGGCAGATGGGAGCAACCATGTCCAGCAGGATCGGAATCGTCGGATCGTTCGGGGCCTTCATCGCGACCGCCGCGGCGAGCGCGGCGACCAGCGTCGCCGTCTACACGCCGTGCGAGAGCACCGAGGGGATCGGCTCGTTCGCTGCCAC
>JAIYBS010000337.1 GCA_027488415.1 Planctomycetaceae bacterium
AGCCCGCAAGCGAGAGGTCGGGCGCGCCGCGCCGGCCGACCGTTGCCTCGGCGAGGTCCGGGAGCCGGGCGAGCGCCGCGTCGCGCTCGCGCCCGCCGAGCGCGTCCGCGCCGGCGCGCGCCTCGTGCATCGCGGCGATCGCGGCGAGGTCGCCGAGCGGGTGGTCCTGCTGCACCGAGCCGACGCGGTCGCGCAGGCGGGGGCCGGTCACGCCGACGAGCACCGCGAACGCGACCGCGGCGAGGGTCAGCACCGTGGCCGCCGGGCTGATGCGGGGCGCGCGCGATTCCCGGTCGTTGCGGGGAAGGGACCCGTCGGGCGTTTCCTGCATCGATGGCACGCGTGCGAATGCTACGCTTCGTGCATGCAGACGATGCTGGTCCGGTCCTCCCTCGCGACGTTCGTGCTGCTCGCCGCCGGCCCCGCCGCGCAGGCGCAGAACGCGCTCGGCGGCGGCGACGCGCTGTCGCGGGACACGCGCCACCAGGACACGCGGCGCACCTCCAACTACGGCGTGCTCGACGCGAGCACGCGCGTCGGGTCGTTCGGCGACAACGGCCAGGCCGCGAAGGTCGACTACTACTCGCGCAACCTGATCGTCACCGGCGACGTCGGCGGCGGACGCGAGTTCCGCGGGAGCGTCGGCTACCGCGAGCAGTCGGAGTTCACGGGCAACACCGGCGCCGACGACCTGCGTCGCTGGACGGCGTACAGCGTCTACTCGAGCCCGTACATGGCGCAGGCGAACTACAACCCGCTGCAGGCCAGCCAGGCGTTCGGCGCGATCATGTACACGCGCACGTACTCGAACGCGTCGGCGCGCGACATCCTGACGAACCAGCAGCCCCTCGATGCGCGCATCGCCTTCGACCGCTTCAGCGCCGACGGCGCGAAGAAGATGAAGCGCCAGGCCGACTTCATCGACCCGGGCAACACGCGCGACGTGAGCGAGCGGCTCAACTGGCGCGTGACGCAGGCCATCTCGCAGGCGACCGGCCGCACCGGCCGCAACGAGGTCGAGCTCGACGACGCGCTCTCCGGCCTCGGACTCTCGAGCTACGACCGCCAGCGCCTGAAGCAGGACATCCTCTCCGGCCGCACGCAGCGCGACCTCGTGGTGGGCGAGCCCCTCAGCCAGTCCTCGCTGCTGCCCGGCCAGAGCCTCGCGGACTCGGCGCGCATCCGCCCGACGCTCGCGCCGGAGTACACCTCGATCTACGACTCGCTGCGCGCCCGCGCGGCGGACCGCGTCCCCGAGGCCACCACGCAGGCCGAGCGCGACGCGCGCGCGGCCGCGGTCGGCCGGCAGCTGGGCGCCGACATGGAGTGGCTGCGCGGCGAGCTCTCGCGAAGCGGCGTCGAGTCCGGCGTCCGCGGCGGCACCGGCCCGCGCGGCGAGGCCAAGGAGCCCGAGCTGCTGCCCGGTGACGGCACGAAGAAGCCGGGCACCGAGGGAACCGGCGCGGGCGGCGGCGAGGCCAAGCCCGCGGAGGGTGCCGAGGCGAAGCCGAGCATCGACGATCTCGCGTTCATCCTGCGCCACGGCCGCAAGCTGCAGTCGCTGGTGCCCGAGGATTCGTCGGCGATCAAGGACATGATGGAGCTCGGCGCGGTGGCCATGACCCGCGGCGACTACTTCCGCGCCGAGGAACGCTTCGCGTCGGTGCTCGCCGTCGTGCCGACGAGCGCAGGCGCGCTCGCCGGCGTCGCGAACGCCGAGATCGGCGCGGGGCTGCCCGCGAGCGCGGCGCTCTCGCTGCGCAAGCTGTTCGCGATGCACCCGGAGATGATCGACACTCGGCTCGGCGTCGAGGTGCTTCCCGCGCCCGCCCGGATGGATGCCGCGCTCGCCGCGGCGCGCGAGCGGATCGCCGCCGGCAACGCGGCCGACGCGCCCGGCGAGGTGAAGAGCGACCGGTTCGACTTCGGCCTGGTGGCGGCGTACGTCGGGTTCCAGACCGACCGCGCCGATGCCGTGCGCGAGGGCATCGAGGCGATGCGCGCCGCGAAGCCGGGCGACCCGCTCGTCGAGCTGCTTCAGCGCGTCTGGATGCCGGCCGCCGACCCGACGCGGCCCTCGAGCCCGAGCGTCCGGTAGATCTGGCGCGTCGCGTCGCTGCGGTTCAGCGTGTAGAAGTGGATTCCGTCCACGCCGCGGTCCATCAGGATCCGCGCCTGCTCGGCGGCCCAGTGGATGCCGACGCGCCGCACCGCGTCGGCGTCGTCCCCGCAGCGGTTGAGCGAACGGAGGAGCGACGCCGGGAAGCGCGTCCCGCCCGCGAGCTCCGCCATCCGGCGCATGCCGGCGAGCGACGTGATCGGCATGAGCCCGGCGATCAGCGGGACGTTGATGCCCGCGAGCCGGCAGCGGTCGCGCCAGTCGAAGAACGCGTCGGTGTCGAAGAAGAGCTGCGTGATGACGAAGTCGGCGCCCGCGTCGACCTTCGCCTTCAGGTGGTCCATCTGCACGAGCGTGTTCGGCGTCTCGGGGTGGCCCTCGGGGAACCCGGCGACGCCGATGCCGAAGCCGCGCGGGTCCGGATGCCGGCGCGACTCGTTGAACGCGCGCACCGTGCGCACGAGGTCGGCGGCGTGGCGGAAGTGGCCGGGCTCGGCCGCGACGCCGCCCTTCGGCGGGTCGCCGCGCAGGGCGAGGATGTTCGAGACCCCGCGCGAGGCGTACCCGTCGAGGATCGAGTCGATCTCGTTCGCCGTGTGCCCCACGCAGGTGAGGTGCGGCACCGGGGCAAGCTGCGTGGCGGCGAGGTGCGCGACGAGCGCGTCCGTCCGGTCGCGGGTGCTGCCGCCCGCGCCGTAGGTGACGCTGACGAACGACGGGTGGAGCGCCTCGAACTCCGGCAGCGCGGCGAGCAGCTCGCTCCACGCCGCGTCCGTGCGCGGCGGGAAGAACTCGAAGCTCGCGGTCATGCCGTCGCGTGCGAGGACGTCGCGGATGTGCATCAGGGGAGTCTAGGTTGAGGCACTCGAGGGCTACACTCGCCCGGGTGCCCGGACGTGCACGAGTCTCCCGACCGGCCGCGGAGCGGCTGAGCCTCTACCTGCGCGAGGCGGAGCGGCTCGCCGCGCTCGGCAGGGTCACCGTCAGCAGCCGGCAGCTCGGTGCCTCGGCCGGCGCCGCCGACGCCCAGGTGCGCAAGGATCTCGGGATCATCGGGACCTCCGGCCAGCCGGGCATCGGCTACGACGTGGCTGCGCTCGCGGCCGCGATCCGGGCGGTGATCGGCGTGCAGGAGCGCTGGCGGGCGGCGCTCGTGGGCGCGGGGAACATCGGCCGGGCGCTCGCTGCCTATCGCCGCCTCTGCGAGGAGGGCTTCGAGGTGGCGGCGGTGTTCGACCGGGCGGAGTCGGTGGTGGGCCGACGCGTGGCGGGGATCGAGGTGCTGCCGATCGAGGCGATCGCCGAGACCGTGCGTCGCGAGGCGATCGGCATCGGCATCATCGCGGTGCCGCCGGAGGCCGCGCAGGAGGTCGCCGACCTGCTCGTGGCGGCGGGCGTCCGGGGGATCCTCAACTTCGCCCCGAGGCGCCTGCAGGTCACCCCCCGCGTGCCGGTGGTCGACGTCGACTTCCGCTCGGCGCTCGAGCGCCTGGTGCTCGCGGTGTCGCAGCGGGACGAGGAGTCGACCGCCGACCGACCGTTGGCCGCGCGGCCGGGGGCACGGGGCGTCGACCCGCGTCGCAAGCGGTAAAGTGGTTCCCATGCGCCGCGTCCGTGGTCCGCATCCTCGCGTCGTCCTCGCCGTCCTGCTCCCGGCCTTCGCCGTCGGGTGCGCGAAGCCGCTGTTCCCCGACAACGCGCCTCGCACGCAGTTCGAGAAGTTCGACGCGATGCGCTCCGGCGCCGCCCCCAAGGAAGAGCCCGACGTGTTCGGCACGCCCCAGCCGGCGCTCCGGGCACGCCTGGCCCCGAAGACGCAGGGCAACTGAATGCGCACCGCGGTCGCGCGAACCGCTTGAGCGGCGGGCGATGGCGTGCCGATGGAAGGGGTGTGACCACGGAAGCGCCCGCGATGCCGAATGCCGTCGAACGTCCCGCGCTTCCCAGGAGCGCCGTCGTCTGGGGCGCCTTCGCGGCAGCAAGCGCGCTCGCGATCGGGGTGCTCTGGGCGGGATCGCCGAGCCGTCGGTCGGGTGAGCTCCGTTCGAGCGCCCCGACGGCCGAACCGCCCGTCTCCTCGCTTGCCGGCGCGTCGGTCGTCGCCGCGCCGCGCATCGCGCCGCGCGACACGGCCATGGCGCGCGGGCGCTGGGCGTCGATCGTGGTCTACGACAGCGGCTCGCCCGCGGGTGACCTGGCATCGCTCGAGCGCCGGCACTTCGATGCCGGGCTCTCGGGCCTCGGCTGGCACTTCGTGATCGGCAACGGCCAGGGCCTCGAGGACGGGCGCATCGCGGCCGGCTACCGATGGGACCGCCAGCTGCCCGGCGCGCACGCATCCGTCGGGATGCGGACCCCCGCCCGGCCGGCCGGCGCCGGCGCACGGACCCTCGATGCGGCGGAGATCAACCGGACCGCGGTAGCCGTGTGCCTCGTCGGCAACGGCGATCGTCGGCCATTCACCGATCGGCAGCTCGCGGAGCTCGCGACGCTCGTGCGGGCGTTGCAGGCCGACCTCGGTATCGGCGCCGATTCCGTCCATTTCCACACGGAACTCGTCCCCGGCGGTCGTCCGAGCGGCAACTTCCCGCTGCAGGCGTTCCGAGCGCACCTGCTGCCGTGACTCCTGCGCCGGGAGACGGCGGCGGATTCCGCGGGGAATGCCCGTAATCTGCGTAATATTGCGGGTTTCGACCCGTTTTGCTACCCTCCGACAACCTGGCGGCTGCCCCGAACGGGGTCACGTCCTTCCGCCACGACCCCGCCTCCCCTCGTCCCTGGGGCCCCGGCGGGCCTCCTTCCGGAGAAACCGTGCAGGGACCGTCCGCGCTTCCCTGCTGTCCCCATGTCGTCGGCCTCCACCATCCCCACCGAGCTCTTCGGCTACAAGGTCGTCGACAAGGTCGGTGAGGGCGCCGCGAGCGTCGTCTACGCGGTGATGGACCCGAAGTCGCGGCAGGTGATGGCGCTCAAGCACGTCCTGCGCCGCACCGACAAGGACCAGCGCTTCATCGACCAGATCGAGCAGGAGTACAAGGTCGGCTCGAAGCTCGACCACGTGAACATCCGCGCGATCAAGCGGTACCTCAAGAACCAGAAGTACATGTTCGGGACGGTGACCGACGCGGCGCTCCTGATGGAGCTCGTCGACGCCGCGACCCTCGACACCGGCGCGCGCCCGTCCGCGGCCAACATCGCCAACTACTTCGCGCAGACCGCCCGCGCGCTCGCGCACATGCACGAGCGCGGGTTCGTGCACGCGGACATGAAGCCGTCGAACATGATGGTCTGCGAGGACGGGACCGTGAAGGTCATCGACCTCGGCCAGGCGTGCGCGGTCGGCACGGTGAAGAAGCGCATCCAGGGCACGCCGGGCTACATCGCGCCTGAGCAGGCGTTCCGGCAGGAGATCACGCCGCTCACCGACGTCTACAACTTCGGCGCGACGCTCTACTGGGTGCTGCTGCGCGACGAGATCCCGTGCGCGCTGCCGTCGGGCAACACGCGCGTCTCGAGCGCGATCGAGCCGAGCCAGATCCGCCTGCCGAAGCCGCCGCACCAGCAGGACGGGCGCATCCCGTCGGAGCTGTCCGACGTGGTCATGCAGTGCATCCCGCCGCACGCGAACCAGCGCATGCAGTCGATGGCGATGATCGCCGACCGGCTCGACGTGATCGCCGCGCACTGCCGGCGCACCGGCGCGGGCCGCGAGCTCGAGGGCATGGTGTCCGCCGGCTCGGCGCCCGACCGGAACTACGACAGCGAACCCTCTCGGACGGGCTGACCGATGCGCCGCGCCGAGGCACGCGTCCAGGTGCGTGCGCGGGCGGCGGTCGCGTCGCTGCTCGTCTCCGTGGTCTGGTCGCTCCCGGCCGCCGTCGCGATGGCGCGGCCGACGGTCGCGCCGGACGACCGCATCGACTCGCCCGATGCGCTCCGCGCGTTCGAGGCGCGCGTGCGCGAGGTCGCGCCGAAGGTGCGCGACTGCGTCGTCGGGATCGTGGTCACGGACGAGAAGGGGATGGAGCGCGGCACCGGAAGCGGGACGCTGATCAGCGCGGACGGCTGGGTGCTCACCGCCGGGCACGTCGGGCAGGCGCCCGGCCGCAAGGTGACGGTGCTGCTCGCCGACGGGACCGCGCTGCCGGCGCTGACGGCGGGTCAGCACTTCGGGCCGGACGGCGACGTGGGGCTCCTGAAGGTCGACGCGGGCGCGCGGCGTCTCGCGCACGCGGAGCTCGGTTCCTGTGCCGCGCTCGCGACCGGCGACGCCGTGCTCGCGCTCGGGCATCCGCTGGGCCCGGAGCGTAACCCGTGGAGACCGCCGCCGCTGCGGGTCGGCCACGTGATCGCGCGCGACGGCTGGGTGCTGGCGATCGACGCGCCCTTGAGCCCGGGCGATTCCGGCGGTGGCGTCTTCTCGCTCGACGGGAAGCTGGTCGGCGTGAACTCGGCCGCCGCGGCGCGGCCGGACATGAACATGGCCGCGACCGTCGAGAGCGCGAAGGAGCGCATGGAGTCGCTGCGCGAGGGGCTCGCGAGCGGCGAGTACCTCGCCGATCCGTCGAAGGATCCGATGGAGGTGGCGCAGGCGGCACGCGGCGGGATGGGCGGCGAGGACGACGGCGAGGAGGGTGAGGAGGGCGAGGCTGGCGCGCCGGGCGGGCAGCCCGACGTGCGCCAGCAGCAGGCGATCGCCGAGCAGCGCGAGCGGCAGGCCGCGACGCTCGAGGCGCTCACGGCACTGAACGACCCGTGGGCCGACGCGGTGGTCACCGTGATCGTGGACTCGCGCGACGCGTGCCACGGCGTGTTCGTCGACGACGAGGGGCACGTCCTCACGAAGGCGAGCGAGCTCGGGAGCGGCACGCGGCGCATCGACGTGCTGATGAACGACGGCCTGTCCGTGGCGGGCAAGGTGCTGGCGATCGACCAGGCGCTCGACCTCGCGGTGCTCGGCACCGAGGGCGGCGACGTGACCCCGGTGCCGTTCGGGTCGGACGCCGAGCCCGCGCTTGGCGACGCGATCGTGACGGTCGGGCGCGGGATGGCGCCGATGGCGCTCGGGTTCCGCTCGCTCGGTCCGTACGCGTCCGGGCGCTCGGACGCCGCGAGCCGCGCGATCCTCGGCGTGGCGATGCGGCCGCCGCTCGATGCGGAGCGGGCGACGATCCCGGGCGGGGTGGGGCAGGTGGTGGCGCAGGTGATGCCGGGATCGGGCGCGGAGCGCGCGGGAATCGCCGCGGGCGACGCGATCATCTCGGTGGACGGCGTGCGGCTCGCGGACGCGGAGTCCGCGGCGGTCCCGCTCGGGACGCGCGCGCCGGGCGACGAGGTGCGCGTCGAGTGGGCGCACGGCGGCGAGCGGCGCGTCGCGCAGGTACGGCTCCTGCGTCCGCCGGGGATGGAGATGCGGCGCATGCTGAGCACCGGCGCCGAGCTCAGCAGGCGCGCGACCGGGTTCGGCGAGGTGATCCAGCACGACGGCGTGGTGCCCGCGCAGGGCGTCGGGACGCCGGTGCTCGACAGCCAGGGGCGCGTGGTGGGGCTCAACATCGCGCGCGCGGACCGCATGAAGACGTACGCGCTGCCCGCGAAGCGCGTGAAGGCGTCGCTCGACGCGATGCTCGCGGGCATCGCGCGCGGCGAGGTGCTCGAGATCCCCGATCCGGCGGCGGGGCTCGCGCCGGTGCGCTTCGGCGCGGACGGGTTCGCGCGGCTCCGCGTCGCCGACGGCCATGCGCTCGGGCCGACGAACGCCGTGCAGGGCGACGGCGACGCGGCGAGGATCGCGGGCTGGGGCGACGTCGACGACCTCGCGGTCTGGAAGCTCGAGCTGCCCTCGGGCGGCCGCTACGACGTGTCGATCGACGTGGAGCCCGAGCAGGGCGGACAGCTCGACGTGTTCCTCGGCGACGACCTGATGACGGTCCGGATCGTGCCGGGTAAGCCCACGGGGCCCGTGCGCGTGGGCGAGACGGTTGCGCGCGAGGGCGGCGTCGTCGGGCTGCGTCTGCAGCCCCTCGGGCGCCCGACGGGACCGATCATGGCGCTGCGCGGGATCACCGTGCAGCGGACGGACCAGCTCCGGATGGCGGAGGCGGCGTGGCCGCTCCTGCGGTGGAAGGACCCGGTGCGCTACCGTCGTGAGTGGGAACGCGAGCAGCGGCGCCTCGAGCGCGAGAAAGGACGGCCACGGTGAGCGAACGAGGATCGGACAAGTGGGATCGGCGCTTCCTGGAGCTCGCCGACCAGATCGCCGGCTGGTCGAAGGACCCGCGCCGCGGCGTCGGCGCGGTGATCGTGAGCGGCGCGAGGCAGATCGTGGCCACGGGGTTCAACGGCCTGCCGCGCGGGGTGCGCGACCTGCCGGAGCGGCTCGAGCGGCCGGTGAAGTACGACTTCGTGTGCCACGCGGAGCTGAACGCGATCATCCAGTGCGCGCGCAACGGCGTGAGCCCGGTGGGGTGCACCGTCTACACGAGCTTCAGCCCGTGCGTGCAGTGCACGCTCGCGATCGTCCAGGCCGGCATCGTCCGCGTCGTGACGTACGAGTACGGCGGCGACGGCGACGCGCACTGGGAGGAGTCGTTCCGCAAGGCGCGCGCGGTGATGGAAGAGGCGGGCGTGGACTACGTGGCGCTGGGGCGGTCGCCCGGCGTCACATCCGCTCCGGCGCGGTGATGCCGAGCAGGCCGAGGCCGTCGCGCAGCACGTGCTTCGAGACCGCGCAGAGGCGCAGGCGGCTCGCGCGCAGCGCGGCGTCCTCGCACTTCAGCACCGGGCACTGCTGGTAGAAGCCGTTGAACGTGGTGGCGAGCTGGTGCAGGTACGCGCACAGCCGGCTCGGGTCGTTGTGCTGCGCGACGTCGCGGACGACGCCCGGGTAGCGCAGCAGCATCAGCGCGAGCTGGCGCTCCGCGGGCTCGTTCACCGAGATCACCGGGCGCGGGGGCGAGTGGGCCGCCGCGTCGAGCGCCTTGCCGAGGATGCCCGCGATGCGCGCGTGCGCGTACTGCAGGTAGGGGCCGGTGTCGCCCTCGAAGCTCACCATGCGGTCGAGGTCGAAGACGTAGTCGCGCGTCACGTCGGAGCCGAGGTCGGCGTACTTGACCGCGGCGATGCCGACCGCGCGGCCGATCGCCGCGAGCTCGGCGTCGGACATGCCCGCGGTGGGCGCGTTCGGGTCGGTGCTGCGCGAGCGGACCTCGTGCGTGCCGCGCTCGATGGCCTCGTCGAGGAGCGCCTTCAGCGTGAAGTTCTCGCCGCTGCGGGTCTTGAGCGGCTTCTTGTCCGGCCCGAGCACGCTGCCGAAGGGAACGTGCACCAGCTCGGCGTCGGTGCCGTCGGGGAGCCTCGTCCAGCCGATCATGCGCACGGCGTCGAAGACGTCCTTGAAGTGGTCGCGCTGGCGGGCGTCGACGACGTACACGACGCGGTCGCTGCCAAGCTCCTGCACGCGGAATCGGCACGCGGCCAGGTCGGTGGTGGCGTAGAGGAAGCCGCCGTCGCGCTTGCGGATGAGCATTGGGCGCTCGCGGTCCGGGTAGCGAACGACGATCGCGCCGTCGTCCTCGGTGCCGAGGCCGGCCTTCACGAAGGCCTCGACGGTGGGGCCGAGCTTCTCGCGGAAGAAGCTCTCGCCGCGGCTGTGCTCGTCGGTGAGGTGGACGCCGAGGACGTCGGCGGTCTCGAAGACCTCGCGCATCGTGCAGTCGATGATCCGCTGCCAATCCGCGACGAGCTGCGCGTCGCCCGACTGCAGGCGCACGAGGGTGGCGCGCGCGTCCTCCTGCGCCATCGCCGCGCCCGCGTTCTGCGCCTCGAGCTCGGCGATGCGGTGCGGGCCCGCGTGGAACGCGCGCGCCGCGACGAGTCCGGCGCCGTCGTCGCGGCCCTCGAGCTGCGCGGCACGGTACGCGCGGTTCAGGTCGTCGAGCGTGATGCTCGCGAGGTCGGCGCCGGCGCGGCGGAGCGCGGCGAGCGTCATCGCGATCGGCAGGCCCCAGTCGCCGAGGTGGTTCTCGCGCCACACCTTGCGGCCGAGCCGCTCGTGGACGCGGGCGAGCGTGTCGCCGATGATCGTGGCGCGCAGGTGGCCGACGTGCATCTGCTTCGCGACGTTGACGCCGCAGAGGTCGATCGTGACCGCATGCACGGCCGCGACGGGCCGGATGCCGAGCGCCGGCGAGTCGAGCGCATCGAGCGCAGAGGCGAGCGCCGCGCCGGAGAGGTGCACGTTGACGAAGCCGGGACCGGCGACCTCGACCTTGTCCGCGATGCCGGTGAGGTCAGCCTTGGCCAGGACGTCGTTCGCGAGCTGCCGCGGGTTCGTGCCGATGCGCTTGGCGAGCGACATCGCGAAGTTGGCCTGGAAGTCGCCGAACTGCGGGTTGGCGCTGGGGCGGATCTGCGGGTCGCACTCCTCGGCGGGAAGCCCGGTCACCGAGGCGATCGCGGTGCGCAGCGTGCCGGCGAGGCTCGAGGCGGGATCGGCAGAAACTGCGGCGGTTTCGGGCATCCCGCGGAGGATAGGGCAGGTACGGAGGGCGGTACGATTTCGGCCATGGACGAAATGGAAGACCTGTCGGGAGATGACATGTCGGTGGCCGATCTCTTCGGCGAGATCATGGGCGAGCTGCGGCTCCTCAGCACGCTGTACATGAAGACCAACCCGCCCGAGGTCACGCTGCAGCCCACGGTGATCGTGAGCGAGGCGTTCGTCCGACTCGCCAACCACCGGCCCGACCAGTTCAAGGACGAGGACGACTTCAAGGCGACGGCTTCGGTGATCCTGCGCCAGGTGTTCGCGGAGCGCGCCAAGAAGCGGCTCGCCGAGAAGCAGCGCGCGGAGAAGGTCGCCGCCGAGCGCAAGGCGTCGAAGCCCGCGCCCGGGTCGGCGCCGGAGCCCGAGCTGCCGAACTTCGAGGGCGCGTCACCCGAGCTGGCGCTCGCGCTCGAGAACGCGCTCGAGGCGCTGAGCGAGGTCGACGACCGCTCGGCGCGCGTAGCCGAGCTCAAGATCTTCGGCGCGCTGCCGATCTCGACGATCGCGCCGATCGTCGGCCTCACCGAGGCCGGCGCGGAGAAGGACTGGCGGTTCGCGAAGGCCTTCCTCGCCAAGCACCTGAAGGAGCGCGGGAAGGTCGGCTGAAATCCGAAATCCGTACCAGGTAAAGGTGCCCGGGTTTCAGGCGGTATCGCCTGAAACC
>JAIYBS010000211.1 GCA_027488415.1 Planctomycetaceae bacterium
CGCGGCGCCGTAGCGGCGCAGCAGCGGGCAGATCTCGTCGAGCCGCTTCTCGCCGTCCTCGAGGTTGATGCTGTTGACGATGCACCGGCCGCCGGCGCGCTTGAGCGCGGCCTCGATGACGTCGGCCTGCGTGCTGTCGACCATGAGCGGCGCGTTCACGTGCTGCACGTAGCGGCTCGCGACCTCGGCCATGTCCTTCACGCCGTCGCGGCCGACGAAGTCGACGCACACGTCGAGCAGGTGGCTGCCGTCGCGCATCTCCTCCTTCGCCATGCTGACGAGGCCGTCCCAGTCGCTCTCGTCGAGCAGCCGCTTGAACTTCTTGCTGCCGTTGGCGTTGGTCCGCTCGGCGACGATGAGGAAGCTGTTGTCCTGCCGGAACTCAGTGAAGCCGTAGAGGCTCGAGCAGCCCGGGGTGCGCACCGCGGCGCGCGTGACGGGCGAGCGCGTCCCGACCACCTCGCGCAGCGCGCGGATGTGCTCGGCGGTGGTGCCGCAGCAGCCGCCCACGATCCCCGCGCCGAACTCGTCGAGGAACCGCCGCATCGCCGCGCCGAAGCCGTCGGGACGCAGCGGGTACTCGGTGCGGCCGTCGACCAGGATCGGCAGGCCGGCGTTCGGGATCACGCTGAACGGGCGATCCCAGTGCTTGGCGAGGTACGCGACGTGCTCGGCCATCTCGGTCGGGCCGGTCGCGCAGTTGAGGCCGAGGCTCGCGATCGGCAGCGGCGCGAGCGCGTTCACGACCGCCGCGATGTCCGAGCCGAGGAGCATCGTGCCGGTCGTCTCCATCGTCACGCTGGCGAGGATCGGAATCTCCTCGTGCGTGCGGCCCGCGTCGGCGAGCGCGTCGAGGCACGCGTTCACCGCGCACTTGACCTGCAGGAGGTCCTGGCACGTCTCGACGATCAGGCAGTCCGCGCCGCCGTCGAGCAGGCCGCGCACCTGCTCGCGGTACGAGTCGAGCATCGACTCCCAGGAGGCCTGCCCGAGCGTGATGAGCTTCGTACCCGGCCCGATCGAGCCGGCGACGAAGCGCGGGCGGTCCTTGGTCGAGTACTTGTCGCACGCGGCGCGCGCACACCGCGCGGCACGCACGTTGAGGTCGTAGACCCACCCGACCATCTCCTGGTCGAACTCGGCGGCGACGAGCTTGTTGGAGCCGAACGAGTCGGTCTCGACGACGTCCGCGCCCGCGGCGAGGAACGACTCGTGGATGCGCTGGATGAGGTCCGGGCGGCTGCGCACCAGGATGTCGGTGCAGTTCTCGCGCCCGAGGTAGTCCTCGGGCCGGCAGTCGGCGCACGAGTGGATGCTGGTTCCCATGGCGCCGTCGAACACCACGACGCCACGATCAAGGGCCGAGAGAAAGCCGTTCTTCGTCACGCCACGCAACCTACCCCAAGCCGGCGCGATATTCAACCGTTCATCCGGATGAACGGATGAATGGGGCGGGAACCTTTGACAAACACCCGGTATCTGACAACGGCTATCATCCGTCCCGTGCCGCGTCCTCCGATGAAGCAGATCGCCACCGCCAAGGCCTGGGGAACTTGGCTTTCGACGGTCCGCCAGGAGGTGCTCGAGGGCTTCCGGCTGCACGGGCCGTGCTCCATCGCCGACGTCGCCGACGCCACCGGCCGCCCCGCGGACTCGCTCTATCGCCACGTGAAGCTCCTGCTCGATGCAGGCTTCCTCGAGGAGCGCGGCTTCCGCAAGGGCCGCCGCAACGCCGAGCGCGTCTACGACGCCGCCGCCGACGACTTCGCCCCGCCCCGGATCTCGGGAAGCTCCGCGAAGGCGGACCGCGCGATGCTGGTCCGTACCGCCACGGTCCTCTCGCGCGCCACGGTCAACATGCTGCGCGACTCCGCCGCGGCCGGGCGACTCGAGTGCACCGCGGACCGGCGCAACTTCGCGATCCAGTACGAACTCACCTGGCTGACGCCGGCGAGGTACGCGGAGCTGCGCGGCCACCTGCTGAAGATCAACGAACTCATCAACCAGGGTCGCGCGCGCCGGGAAGGTGACCTCTACGCGATCTACTCGCTCGCGACGCCGGTGACGCGTCGCCGCGGCGTCCACTCGGCGCCCGCCCAGGCGCGCACCCCGAAGGGGGCCACTCCATGATCCGCCTCGCGCAGGCCTCGCTCGGGTTGCTCGCCGTCACGACGCTCGCCGCGGCGAGAATCGCGGCGGAAAGCGCCGACTCGCCGGTCTCAGCCTCGGCGACAGCGAACGCATCGGCGACGGCGAACGCCGCGTCCCTGCTGGGCGCGGAGACCTTCGACGCCGTCTGGACGACGGTGCGCGACAGCCACTGGGACCCCGCGCTCAACGGCGTCGACTGGGACGCGGTGCGCGCGGAGCTCCGCCCGAAGGCAGCCTCCGCCGCGACGGCAGACGACGTGCGCGCCGTGCTCGCGCAGGCGCTCGCGCGGCTCGGCCAGAGCCACTTCGGGATCATCCCGGCGGACCTCGCGATCGAGCCCGCCGCCGCAGCCGTCGCGCACGGAGAAGGCGAAGCCGCGGACGACGGAGCAACAGCCGGACGGCGCATGCGCGACGGCCGCTCCGGCGCCTCGCTCGCGTTCCTCCCGCGGAGCCCCGCCGCCGACGGCTGGGAGACGGTCGTCGTCGCGGTCGAGCCCGGCTCCGCCGCGGAGACCGCCGGGCTCGAGCCCGGCATGCGCGTCGTGCGCATCGACGGCCGCGACCCCGCGACGCGCCTGCCCGCCGGCGACGGCCTCGAGCGGTACGAGCGCGCCGCCATCGCGATGGCCGCGGCAAGCGGCGAGCCGGGCGCGAGCGCCGGATGGACCGTGACGACCTCCGACGACGCCGAGCCGCGCGAGCTCACCGTCGCGTATCGCCGCGACGAACGCCCGCAGGTGAAGTTCGGCACGCTGCCCGCCATGCCCACCGAGCTCACGTGGCGGCACCTCGACGAGACCGAGCGCGAGCGCTGGGGCGCGGGGAACCACGAGCTCGGCCTGATCGGCTTCAACATCTGGCTGA
>JAIYBS010000317.1 GCA_027488415.1 Planctomycetaceae bacterium
CACCACGCTCTTCAGCTCGAGCTCGTAGAGGAAGTCGATGTACGGACCGACCATCGGCGGGTTCTCGAACGCGCCGGGAGCGGGTCGGCCGCCGTTCACCGTGAGCCGCGGCTTGACGATGACGTTGAACTGCAGATCGCCGCTGACGAGTCCGCCTTCCTTCGTGCGCACGCGGGTGAGCATGCCCTGATCGACGGACAGCGGGGCCTTGAACTCGCGGGTGCCGTTCCTGAAGACCGCGACGAACGCCACGTTGCGCTGCATGAACCGGACGGACGCGGGGTCGATCGAACCGGTCCAGGAGTACTGCTTGATGCCGTCGCGGTTCGCCTTCGCGCACCACGGCTCGAGGGACCGCAGGTGCAGGTTGAGCTTCTGCTGGTCGGTGGTGTCCGGCAGCGACGGAAACGCGGCGAGGTACTCCGCCTGGAGCGTCGACAGGAGCCCGCCGGGTCCGATCGTCGGGTCGGCGGGCACCGGCGCGGGCGCGGGCGCCGCAGGCGCGGGGCTCGCAGCCGGCATGGACGCCGCCACGGCCTTCATCGCCGCGATCTCCGCCTTGAGTGCCGCGATCTGCGCCTTCGCGGCGTCGAGGTCCGCGTCGCGGCGCGAGAGCTCCTGCCGGAGCCGATCGATCTCCTGGCGCAGGTCGTTCATCGACTGCGGCGGGGTGTCCTGGGCCGGCGCGAGTCCGGCGGGGATCGAGGCGAGCGAGGCGACGACGGCGGCGGCACGCAGGAAGTGCATGGCTTGCATGATACGGAGGTTCCGGGCGGTTCCCCGTCGTGGCCGCGGTTCCGCGCGAATAGACTTGGAGACGCGAGGACCGCTTCCGCATGGACCGAATCCGATCGCTCGTCTCGCTCGCGCGCCGGCGCCTCTTCCTCGAGGCGTGGTTGCGCGCCTCCTGGCTCGTCGCGGCGGTTGCGGTGGCGGTGATCGTCCTGCCGATCCTCGAGCGGCGGTTGGTCGGCGCGTCCTCGGCGATCTCGTGGTGGGGCACCGGGCTTGGCTGGCTCGTCGCTGCCGTGACGGTCGCGCTGGCCATCGGCGCCGCATCTGGGCTGGTCCGCGCGCGCGTCGCGCGGCGGTCCGACGAGCAGGTGGCGATGGAGCTCGACGGGCGCATCGATTCCGGCGAGCGCTTCGCAACCGCGATCGCGCTGGTCGACGACGCCGCCGCGGCATCGGATCCGTTCGCTCGTGCGGCGATCGCGGACGCCGTGGCCTACGCCGCGCAGCCGGAGCTCGGCGGGCGTGTGCGATCGGCATTCCCGGTGCGCGCACCCGAGCGCTGGTGGCCGCTGCCTGCGGCGGTGGGGCTCGTGCTGCTCGCGTGGCTCGCGGTGCCGCAGCTCGAGCGCGCCGAACCCGAGGCATCGAAGGCCGCGGCCGCCTCGCAGGTGCGCAAGGAGCAGCCGGCGGAGGAGAAGCGGCTCGAGGAGGTCGTGAAGCAGATCGAGCAGAACGCGGAGCTCGCGAGGAAGCTCGACGCGGAGCTCGCGGCCGCGAGGAAGACCATCGACGAGGGCGCGTCGGGTCCGGTGCGCAACCCCGAGGACGCCGCTCGCGAGAGCATGAAGCGCCTCGCGGAGCTGCAGGAGCGGCTGGCCGAGGTGTCGGCGGGGAAGGAATCGCAGGCCTCGCGCGAGCTGCGCGACGCGCTCTCGAAGCTCGAGCTCCCGAAGGACCAGAACGCGGCGCGCGACCTCTCGGAGGCCCTCAAGCAGGGCGACTTCAAGGCCGCGAAGGATGCGCTCGCGAAGCTCCAGGAGGCCGCCAAGTCCGACGGCAAGCTCTCGCAGGAGGAGCGCGAGAAGCTCGCGAAGGCGCTCGAGGACACCGCGAAGCAGCTCGAGTCGCTCTCGAAGGATCCGTCGAAGCTCGCCGACGCCCTGAAGAACGCGGGCATGGACCCGGCGCTCGCGAGCAACCCGCTCGCCCTGCAGCAGGCGATCCAGGCCTCGAAGGACCTGAACGACTCGCAGAAGCAGGCGCTGCAGCAGATGGCGCAGTCGATGCAGGACGCGCAGGGCAAGCTCGCGCAGATGAGCCAGCAGATGTCGCAGATGTCCGAGCAGGCCCGGAACCCCGGCCAGCAGGGTCAGCAGGGGCAGAACGGCCAGCAGTCTCAGCAGTCGCAGCAGGCATCCGGCGAGGGCCAGCAGGGCGGCCAGAAGGACCAGCAGCAGGCGAACGGCGGTCAGCAGTCGCAGCAGTCCCAGCAGTCCGGCGAGCAGGGCGGGCAGCAGGGCGGTGCCTCGCAGATGTCGCAGATGCTCGACGAGGCGGAGACCGAGCGCCAGATGGCGATGGCCGCGGAGGGTGCGAAGTCGCAGTGCCAGTCGGGCGGGATGAGCGAGGGCGAGGCGGACAGCGCGCTCCGCTCGAGCTCCGACGACCCCACGAACGCGTCCTCGAACAGCCGCGGCACGAAGAGCGGCTCCGGCGGCGGGCGCGCAGTCGCCGAGGGCGGCGACCGGAAGTTCCGCGAGACCACCTTCGGCACCAAGTTCCAGAAGCAGAAGGGCGAGCGACAGGAAGGCGACGTCATCGCGCAGCAGCTCGTTGCCGGCGAGAGCCCGACCGGCGAGAGCCGCGTCGCGCTCGAGCAGGTCGCCGAGCGGATCGCGCCCGGCTACGAGCGCGGCACCGACGACGACCCGGTGCCCGCGCACCTGCGCGAGGTGCACAAGAAGTACTTCGGCGACCTGCGCAAGAAGCTCGAGGCGAAGGGCGTGAAGGCCGCGCCCGCCCCGGCGGCCCCGACGCAGCCGGCGGCGCCCGCCGGCGGTGGCGCGAATGCGAAGTGAGCGGTCGCCGCAGCGGCGGGCGGTCGGCGCGGCGATGGCCGCGACGATGCTGTGCGCGGTGCTCGCCGCGTGCGGCCGCGAGCCGTCGGTGACGGTCTACGCCAGCGCGGACGAGTCCGTGGCGCGGCCGGTCTTCGAGCGCTTCGAGCGCGAGACGGGGATCCGCGTCGACGCCAAGTTCGACACCGAGGCCACGAAGACGACCGGCCTCGCGAACCTTCTCCGTGCGGAGCGCGACCGCCCGCGCGCCGATGTCTTCTGGTCGAACGAGCAGGCCGCGAACGTGGCGCTCGCCGGGGAGCGCGTGACGGCGCCGCCCGCCGGGTCCGCGGAGGCGACGACCGCGATCGCGCGCTGGCCCGCGGCGTGGAAGGCGGCGGACGGCACCTGGGCGGCGCTCGCCGGACGCGCGCGGGTGATCGTCTACTCGCCGGAGCGCGTGAAGGACCCGCCGCAGACGTGGACCGCGCTGATCGCGCCCCGCTGGAAGGGTCGGATCGCGATGGCCGATCCTCGGTTCGGTACGACCCGGGGCCACTTCGGCGCGATGAAGGCCTACTGGGACGCGAACGCGCTCCCCGGCTACTTCGAGGCCTTCGCGGAAGGCCTCGCCGAGAACGCCCCGGCGCTCCTGACCTCGGGCAACGCGGGCGTCGTCGACGCGGTGGCGCGCGGCGAGGCCGACATCGGCCTCACCGACACCGACGACGTGCTCGCGGCGCAGGCGCGCGGGCTGAAGGTCGCGATGGCCTTCCCGCGCCACGCGCGCGACGCGTCGACCGCCGGCGGCGGCACGTTCGTGATCCCGAACACGGTCGCCATGGTCGCCGGTTGCCCGCATCCCGACGAGGCCGAGCGGTTCATCGCCTGGTTCCTCGCCGACGCGACCGAGCGGCAGCTGGCGGAGATGCCTGCGAAGCACGCGCCGCTTGTCGGCGCGCCGCGCGAGGGGGACCTCGTGGTCGACGATCCGCTCGTGGTCGATCCGGCGGTTGCCTCCGCTGTCGCTGACGCCGCCGTGGAGGCGTTCCTGCAGTCGGTGCGCGATGCCGCGGGGAGCCGGTAGGTGCAGCACGCAGCGCGCGCCATGGTCGCGTTCGCCGTCGTTGCGTTCGTTGTCGCGGTCGCCGTGCCGGCGGGTGCGCTGCTCGGGCTCCTGCGCCTCGGTGGCGAGGTACCCGCGACGTTCGACGGGGCGCGCACGCTCGTGACGACGCTCGGGTGGTCGATCGCGTGCGCGGCCGCGGCCTGCGCGCTCGGCTGGCCGGTTGGCCGCGCCATGCGGTCGGCGCGCGGCGGGCACGTGCTCCGGGCGCTCTCGGTGGTCGCCGCGGCGCTCCCGGCGTACGCGGTCTTCTGGACCTGGTGGCAGGCGGCGGGCCCCGGCTCGGCGGTCGGCGACTGGTGTGCCGCAACCGACCGGACGGGCATGCTGCGCGAGGCGCTCCTCTTCGTCGGCATCGCCTCGTGGTCGTGGCCGCTTGCGGCCTGGATCGTCGCCGCGCGCCGGGCCGACGGCGAGTCCGCGGAGCGCGAGGCGGGATCCATCGATGCCGAACGCGGCCGCGACCGGCTGGCGCGTGCGTGGCGCTCGGATCGCGGTGCCGTCGGCATCGCGTTCGCGGCGCTCGTGGCAGTGGTCGCCGGCTCGACCGTGGCCTTCGACCTCGCGCAGGTGCCGACCTTCGGGTTCGAGCTGCGCGCCCTCGACGTGCAGGGAACCCCGGCATCGGCGGTGGTCCGCGCGGCGTGGCCAGCGATCGCGCTCGCGCTCCTCGCGGGCGTCGCCTTCGCCGCGGTGCCGGTCCGGCCTCGTCCCGACGGCGACGCGGCACCGCGCACCGCGCGCTCGCCGGCCGCGTGGCTCGTGGTCTCCGTCACGCTGCTCGTGCCGCTCGCGACGCTCGCCGCCGCGCTCCTCTCGCGCGGCGCGCTCGACCGATTCGGCGCGATCGGCCTACGCGGCGCGGCGGGGACGCTGCTTGCCGCGGCGGCTGCGGGCGCGGTGCTTGCGGCCGTGGCTGCGGGGCATCTGCTGCTCGCGGCCCGTGGGTGCGGCGCCGGCTCGGGTGCGGCCGTCGCGCGCATCGTCGAGCGCTCGATGCTGATCGGCTGGGCCGCGAGCGCGGCGATCCCGGCGACGGTCGCGGCACTCGCGACGATCGCGGCATGGAACGTCGAGGGGCTCGGGCGTGCCGTCTACGACGGACCGGCGATCGTCGGCCTCTCCCACGTCGGTCGGTTCGGCATCGTCGCGGCCTGGCTCGGCCGGATCGCCGCGCTCCGCGAGCCGGCGGAGCGTCGCGATCTGCGCGCCGTCGACGGCCAGGGCCTCGGCGGCGCGCTCGCCGCGCTGGCCCCCGACCTGCGCGCGTGTGCGATCTCCGCGGGGCTCGTGGGCACGGTGCTCGCCGCGGGCGAGGTGATCGCCGCCGCGCGGCTCGAGCCGCCCGGATGGGCGTGGTCCTCGTCCATGCTGCTCAACGCGATCCACTACCAGCAGCCGGCGACGGTGCTCGGCGGTCTGCTCGCCCTGGTGGTGCTTGCCTCGTGCGCGGGAGGGGCGGTCTCGTGGGCGCTCGCGCGCGGCGAGCGGACGCGGGGCATCGCGATGGTCCTGCTCGCGGCGGTCGTCCTCGTGGGTTGCCGCGAATCGGCGCCGTCCGGCGGACCGCGCCTCGAGGCGGAGCGCTGGTTCGGCTCGCCCGGCCGCGGGCGCGGGCAGTTCGAGTACCCGCGGGCGCTGGACATCGACCCGCGCGACGGCACGCTCGTGGTGGTGGACCGCCAGGCGCGTTTGCAGCGGTTCGACCGCGATGGCCGCTACCTCGGCGAATGGGCGATGCCCGAGAAGGCGCTCGGCAAGCCGACCGGCCTCGGGATCGGCCCGGACGGCCGGGTGTGGGTCGCCGACACGCACTACCACCGCGTGATCTGCTGGTCGCCCGAGGGACGCGAGCTGCTTCGCTTCGGCGAGTACGGCACCGGACCCGGGCAGTTCATCTTCCCGTGCGACGCCGAGGTGGGCCCCGACGGGAACGTCTGGGTCTCGGAGTTCGGCGGCAACGACCGCGTGCAGGTGTTCCGTCCGGACGGCTCGTTCGTCCGGCAGTTCGGTTCGCCGGGTCGCGCGCCCGGGCAGTTCGACCGCCCGCAGTCGATCGCGTTCTCGCCGGACGGCCGCGAGGTCTTCGTGGCGGACGCGTGCAACCACCGCATCCAGGTGCTCGACCTCGAGGGGCGTCCGCTGCGCTGCTTCGGCCGCGACTCGAGCCCGCCGGTCGACATGGCGTTCCCCTACGGCCTCGAGCCCGTCGGCGACGGCACGCTGCTCGTCACCGAGTTCGGGAACCACCGCATCCATCGGATCGCCGGCACCGACGGCCGCGACCTCGGCACCGCGCGCGAGGTCGGCGGCGCTCCGGTCCCGCTGCTGCTGCACGTGGTCGACGGC
>JAIYBS010000236.1 GCA_027488415.1 Planctomycetaceae bacterium
AAGAGGTTGAGCGCGGACAGCGCAAGGAATGCGAGGGCACGCCGCATTCGGACAATCCAGCGGGGCACTCGACTGCGAGCGCCGTGGCAGCAAGTTCGGGGCATCGTCCCCTGTCGCCGCGCGACGCCGCCTCCTACGTTGCGGATCATGAGCGCACGCCAGATCTGCGAACAGGTGCTCGACGCCGCGGACGTGAAGGTCGGGGGCGACCGCCCGTGGGACATCCGGGTCCACGACGAGGCGTTCTTCGACCGCATCGTGGCGGACGGGACGCTCGGGCTCGGCGAGTCGTACATGGACGGCTGGTGGGACTGCGACGCGCTCGACGCGATGACGGCGCGCACGCTCGCGGCGGGCGGCGAGCGCGTGGTGGAGCGCAACTGGCGGACGGCGCTGCACGCGCTGCGCGCGAAGGTGCTGAACCTGCAGACGCGCCGCGGCGCGAAGGAGGTGGCGAAGCGCCACTACGACATCGACGACCGGCTCTACATGTCGTTCCTCGACCCGTACAACCAGTACACCTGCGCGTACTTCAAGGACGCGCACGAGGACGACCTCGACGGTGCGCAGCAGGCGAAGATGGACCTCATCTGCCGCAAGCTGCGCCTGCAGGAGGGCGACCGCGTGCTCGACATCGGCTGCGGCTGGGGCGGTCTCGCGCGCTGGATGCACGAGCGGCACGGCTGCCGCGTGACGGGCATCAACATCGCGGACGGGCAGCTCGAGTACGCGCGGTCGCACGCGCCTGGCGCCGGCGTCGAGTACCTGAACATGGACTACCGCGACCTGCCGTCGCGCTTCCCCGGCGCGTTCGACAAAGTGGTGAGCGTCGGCATGGTCGAGCACGTCGGGTGGCGGAACCACCGCGAGTACTTCCGCGCGGCGCGCGCGGCCACGAGGGACGGCGGGCTGTTCCTGCTGCAGACCTGCGGCCAGGATCGCTCACGGCCGATCGCGGACCCGTGGATCGACCGCTACATCTTCCCGAACGGGTGCGTGCCGTCGCCGGCGCAGCTGACGGCGGCGGCCGAGGGAAGCTTCGTGCTCGAGGACTGGCACAACATGGGCACGCACTACGACCGCACGCTGCTCAACTGGTGGCGGCGGTTCGAGCGTGCGTGGCCGGGGTTCCGCGAGGAGTACGGCGACCGGTTCTTCCGGATGTTCCGCTACTACATGCTCACGTGCGCCGGCGCGTTCCGCGCGCGGCAGATGCACCTACACCAGGCGGTGTTCTCGCCGAACGGCGTCCCGGGCGGGTACGCGGGCGTGCGGTAGAGAAAACATGCCGGGGGGCCCCCGGCATCATTTTCCGGCGTGTACGGCGCAGCCGATCAGCTTATAGAGGACGCGCGCGCCGACGCAGCCGTTCCACTCGTCGCCGGGCGCGCCGGGCGCGACCTCGCAGAGGTCGAAGCCGATCACGCGCCGACCGCTCGCAGAAAGCAGCTCGAGCAGGTGGCACACCTCGGGGAACGTGAGGCCGCCCGGCACGGGGGTGCCGGTGTGCGGGCAGTGCTCGGCGGTGAGGCCGTCGATGTCGAAGGAGACGTAGACCTCCTTCGGGAGCGCGGCGATGACCTCCTTGCAGACCTTCGTCCAGCTCGCGCCGCCGAACTGCCGGTCGCGCAGTCGCTGGTCGTAGAAGGTCTTCACGCGACCCTTGGAAGCGCGCTCGAACTCCACCTCGCGCGACCCGACGTCGCGAATGCCGACCTGCACGAGCCGGCCGACGCCGGGCAGGCGCGTCATCACGTTGTGGAAGATGCTCGCGTGGCTCCACGCGAACCCCTCGAAGCTGTCGCGGAGGTCGGCGTGCGCGTCGATCTGCAGGATGCCCATGCCCGGATGGCGCATCGAGAGCTCCGCGATCAGGCCGAACGGGCTCGAGTGGTCGCCGCCGAGCACGGCGGGAATCGCACCGCGGTCGAGGATGCGCTCGGCCTCGCGCGCGACGTAACCGTGCACGCGCTCGCTCGCTGCGTCGACGGCGGCGATCGCCTTCGCGTGCGCCTTGTTGCCGGGCACCGCGCCGCCGGCCTCGATAACCGGCTCGGCCGCGGCGCGCGATCGCTTCGAGAGCGCGGCGATGTCCTTCGGGATCGGCAGCATCGCG
Organism: Planctomycetaceae bacterium; assembly: GCA_027488415.1. GTDB lineage: Bacteria > Planctomycetota > Phycisphaerae > Phycisphaerales > SM1A02 > UBA966. Next base: position 2,117 of record JAIYBS010000236.1, read on the forward strand.
ATGCCCGCCTGCCAGATCGGCCCGTACTGGATGTCCTGCAGGTCGACCTGCTTGCTCGCCTCGAGGACGTGCGCGGGTCCGGCCGCGGTGCCGGGGCGGTAGCTGGTGGTCGCGTCGAAGGGCACCGGGATCACGACGACCCTCGCGTCCTCCGGGCGGGTGTCGAGGCCGAAGAGCCCGTCGCCCGTGGCGGCCGCGTCCGGGTCGAACCCCTGCGGGACGACGGCAGGTCGGGCGGCAGGCGTGGCGGGCTTCGAGGAACGCGACGATCGGGCGGTGCGGGGCATGGGGTGCGCAGGATAGGAAGACGCCGTCACTCCATCCCGTCGCTTGATTCGCTGCGCCGCTTCAACTCAACGACTCGAGCCACTCGCGCCAGTCTTGGTTGTGGGCCATCTCGCTCCTC
>JAIYBS010000106.1 GCA_027488415.1 Planctomycetaceae bacterium
CGGACCCGCGCGCCGCCGAGGCGATCGATGCCGCGGCGCCGCTCCTCGCGAGGCTCGGCATCGAGCTCGGCTCGATGGGCCCACGCGCGGTGGCCGTGCACGCCTACCCGACGTTCCTCCTCGGCCGCGGCGTCGCGCCGGAGCGCTTCGTGCCGGAATTGCTCGCGCGGATCGCGGACGAGGGACACGCGGACCTCGAGGCCGCGCTGCACCGCGTCCTCGACATGATGGCGTGCAAGGCGGCCGTGAAGGCGGGCGACCGGCTCGCGCCAGCGGAGATCGACGCGCTGCTCGACCTGCGCGAGCGGATCGAGCGCGGCACGGCCTGCCCGCACGGCCGTCCCACGGCGCTGCGCATCAGCGTCCGTGACCTCGAACGGAACTTCGGCAGGGCCTGACGATGCCGGCACGCACCGCCATCACCGACGAGTGGATCGCGGCCTGCGAGGGCGCGCGCCCCTTCATGGTGGCGGCGGGGTGGGGCACGGCGAGCGGCATCGTGGCGTCGCCCGCCGAGCGGCGCGGGATCCTCGGCCGGGTGCGGCGCCCGTCGGCTCCGCGGCCGGTCGCGCTGGTCGCGCCGCAGTGGCCGGGCCTCGAGGAGGCGGATCGGGTCGCGCGCATCGACGACGCGGTGTCCGTCGGACTGCTGCGCGGCGGCGTCTCGGTCGCCCGGATCTCGTCGCTCGAATGGGCCGGCGCGCCGGACGCGGGTGCGTGGGTCGACGCGGTCGCGGAGTGCCTCCAGTCGGCGGCCGCCGGCTCCGCGCAGCCCGCGCTCGCGGGATCCTGGCTCGCCGGGTGCGCGTGCGCGCTCGCGGCGTCGCGGCGCGACGACCTCGCGTTCCTCGTCCTGGCCGGCGCACCGAGCGCGGAGGTGATGAGCCGGCGCACGCCGGAGAACGAGGACGACCCGATGTGGGAGTCCTCCGCGGCGCTGCGGCTCGCCGACACGCTCTCGGCGCTCGCGCCGCTCGAGGCCGTGACCGTCGGCGCGCGCCCGACGCTCGTGGTCCAGGGCGCCGTCGACGCGCTGCTCGGCGCGTCGCACCTCGAGGCCTGGCGCGCGGCGCTCGCGGCGACCGGCCGGCCGTCGGACGGCATGGAGGTCGCCTTCGCCGATGCGTTCTTCCGCTCGTGCGACGAGCGCGGCGGCCCGGTCGCCGACGACGACGCGTCGCTCGGCATCCTCGCGGGCGCGGTCGCGGAGTGGGTGCAGCGGGCCGTCAGCCGCGGTCCGGCTCGTCGCGCTCGGTGACGATCTGGTGGTAGACGACCTGGCCGGTGCGCATCGTGCGCCGGACGTAGGGGGCGCAGAGCCCGCAGCCCGTGCCGCACCGGAACTCGCGCTTGACGTCGGCGAACGTGGCGTCGGGGTGACGCTCGCACCACTCCTTCACGTCGGTGAAGGCCACCTTGTGGCAGATGCAGCGGTCGATGCGCATGTCAGTCGCCGCCGTAGGCCGAGTCGTCGGCGGAGAGGAACCCGTTGTTCGGGAAGTCGGTCACCCACTGCGCGAGCTGGTCGGTCATCAGCGTTCCGCGGCGCGGCTCGGCGACCTGCGCGACGTGGCCGTCGAGGTACGCGCAGCACGTGCAACCGCCCCAGTGCCGGAACGACTGCGTGCCGGCGCACGCCATGCCGGGATCCCCCTCGCGCGCGCCCGGGGCGCGCATGAACTTGTTCGCACCGCCGCGCCATCCGCCGTCGCCGAACGTCGCGGTCGTCGACGGGCTGCGGATCGCCGAGGGCGGCGTGCCCATCCGCGCGGTGCGCCAGCCGTCGAGGAGCGTGCCGTCGGCGGCGGTCACCGGGTACGTGCCCTCGTGCCCGAGGTAGCTCGTGTTGAAGTTGTAGCCCGTGTACGGGTCCGCCCCGAAGGTCGAGGGCCCCTCGAAGTCCGGACACTGCTGGATCGCCATCGGCGTGTCCGTGTAGGTCCAGAGCGGCCCCGGCGACCACTGGCCCGCGCGCTGCTCGAAGTCCCACGCGACCGTGCGGATGCCGCCCGAATCCTGGAAGTAGAGGACCGCCGCGGGCAGCGCGCCGTTCGACGACTCGTACGCGCCGCACGCCGTCGCGATCTGCCGCAGGTTGGACGCGCACGCGGTGGAGCGCGCGACGCCGTGCGCGGCGCGCAGTCCCGGGACGAGCATCGCCGCGAGCAGGGCGATCACGCCGACCGTGACGATCGTCTCGATGATGGTGAACGCGCGGCGGCTCATCCCCACGCCCCGAGCAGGAGGCCGAGGTCCGAGCCGCTGACCGCGCCGTCCCCGTCGAGGTCGGACGCGCATCCGTCGCACGCGCCCCAATCACCGAGGAGGATGCCGAGGTCCGCGCCGTCGATGCGCCCGTTGCCGTCGAGGTCGCCTGCCGGTGCGGCCGGCCGCACGGCGACCACCGCGTCGATCTCCGGGACGTACGTCGCGTCCGCGGGTACGCGGATCCTGACGAACCGCGCGGAGGCGAGGCCGACCGACGCGAGGTCGATGCCGGTGCCGCCGGCTGCGCCGCCGTATGCGGCGACGAGCTCGCTCCAGCTCATGCCGAGCAGGTCGTCGGCGCGCATCGCCGGGTCGACCGGCAGCGCGGCATCCGAGGGAACGGTGCCCGGCGTCGTTGAGTACGGCCCCACGTCGATCCAGCCGAGCGTCGGCATTCCGCCGTCCGCGAGCGCCCCGGGCACCTCGAGCCAGCTCACGCCGTCTGCGCTCACGTCGATGATCCCGCCTTCGCCGTAGCTGAATCCCGCGATGCCGCCGGGGTACGCGAGGTCCGCGCAGAATGCGTTTCCGTAGACGATCAGGTCGACGCCGAACGGGTGACGCGGGTCGTCGGCGATCGGTTCGTCGAACGCCAGCACCAGCGAGCCGCCGCGACCGACGGAGACCACTTCGCTCGGCAGGAAGGCCGGGCGGAACGGCGTCACCGCGCCGGGCTGCACGCCGACGCCGGTGAATCGCGTCGGCTCGCCCAGCGCCGACTGCGGTTGCTGGTATGCCGCGCCCGCGCCGCTTCCGGGCGCGTATCCGACGACCGTCGATGCGCAGCGGGGCGGCGACGCGTGCGCCGCGGATGCGGCGATGATCGCGCCCGCCAACGCCGCAGCAGGGCGCGCGTGCATGCCATACATGGCGAATGCAGACCTTCGGGGCATGATGTCCTGACGTGCCGGGGCTCGGCGGTGACGGTCCGACCGGTCGTGCGCCCAAGTCGCGTGGGCAGGACCGATGCGCAGGCCGGTCTTCCGGCTGAGGGCTCCGGGGCCCGCCTTCCCGGCGACCCGAATTGCTCGGGTCTCCAGTGGCTCAGGGGCTCCGGCCGCAGGTCGCACGACCCTGCTGCCCATTCACGGCGGCGCGTCCGCGGCGGTTTCTCACCGCCTTCCCGAGCCGGCCAACCCTCGCCTCGGCCGGACCGGTCCGGGGCGGGAGGTGGCCGACCTTTCGCAGCCACGGGGCTGCGAACGCCTGCGCAGGGCGGAGTCTAGCGTCCGGAGCGGGCAGCGTCCCGGAACTTTCGTTGACAGGGGACCGCCGCGTGGCGTAGATTCGCGGTCCTTTCCGGGCATCCCGGCGGGGTTTGGGTGCGTAGCCGTCCACCATGGAGGTGGCCGGGCGCCGCCCAGGTCCCTCCCGCAGATGCCCTGTCCGGCTTGGGCCGGGCAGCCGCCACGACACGCGCCCCTGCCGGGCGCCAAGAACTGAGGTCCCGACGTGCACGCCACGAAGCGCTCGCAGCTCGTTCTCCCGCTCGCAATCGCCGCCGCCTTCGGCGCGTCGACGCTGCCGGTCCTCGCTCAGGATGATGCCGCTGCCTCCGCGGCCACGGAAGGCGGAGCCGATCGCGCCAAGCTCGCGGAGAGCGCCACGCTCTTCGTCCACAACGTCATGATCGCGAAGCCCGAGCCGGCGGTCGCCGCCGCGAACGCGATGCTCGCGGAGGCGGTCAGCCCCTCCGACCTCGCCAACGCGGTGGACGGCGCAGACCTCGGCAAGCGCATGGACGAGGCGTTCCGCCGCAGCCGCCGCATGGCGGAGGTGTCCGACGCGGCCTCCGCGCTCGAGGCAAAACTCGAGGCCGGCCGCCAGCTGCTCGCCCGCAAGATCGACCGCATCGAGGAAGCCGTCAAGATGCTCGCTGGCCCGATGCGCGGCCAGATGCTCGCCAAGGACCGGCTCACCGCCGCCGGCGAGTACGCGGTTCCCGCGCTCCTTCGCCAGATCACCGAAGGCCGTGACCTCGGCATGGAGGCCGCTGCGACCCGCATGCTGGTCGACCTGCGCCGCCAGTCCGCGCTGCCGCTCGCGCTCACCGTCGCGTCGCTCGACGCGGCGTCCCAGCGCAAGGTGTGCGTGATCCTGGGCCAGCTCGGCTACCCGGTCGCCGTCCCGTTCCTCCTCGACCTCGCGCAGGCCAAGGGCACCACCCCGGACGTCTCCGAGGCGGCGATGGACGCGGTTCGCGCGCTCGGCGGCAGCGACGAGCCGGCGCATGCCGCATACGCGGCCGCCGCGAAGTCGTTCCTCGCCGAGGACGTGTCGCTCGCCGCGTACCCGTCGGAGTCCATGCAGAACATCTGGAAGTGGACCGACTTCGGCGGCCTCGCCGCGGACAAGGTCTCCACGACCGTCTACTACGACGTGATGGCGATGGCGCTGTCGCGCCGCGCGCTCGAGCTCGACGCGGGCGACGAGCAGGCCCTCGCGACCTTCGTCGCCGCCGACCTGCGCCGCGAGTCGCGCATGTCCGAGGGCACCGTGGATCCGCTCTTCGCTGGCCAGGGCCGCTCGGCCCAGTTCTACGCGACCGCGTCCGGCCCGAAGACCATGCAGGACGTCCTGCAGATCGGCCTCGACCTCGGTGACGCCGGCATCATCCGCTCGTCGCTCGCCGCGCTCCGCGAGACCGCCGGCGCCCGCGCGATGGTCGGCAACGGCTCCGCCCCGGTCGTGAAGGCGCTCGACTTCGCCGACCGCCGCGTGCGCTTCGAGGCGGCCATCACGCTCGCCTCGGTGACCCCGGCCGACGCGTTCTCCGGCAGCGACCAGGTGGTCCCCGTCCTCGCGCAGGCCGTGCGCGGCGGCGGCCAGACCTTCGCGGGCATCATCAGCCGCGGCGGCGAGGACGCGCAGCGGATCGCCGGCATGCTCCGCTCGAACGGGTTCGTCCCGCTCACCGCGGCGCGCGACTCCGCCGAGTTCGGCGTGCTCGCCGCTCGCAACGCGGGTGCGGACCTCGTGGTGATCGCGGGTTCCGCCGCGCGCATCCGCGACGAGTTCGTCGCGCTCCGCGAGACGCGCATGGGCAGCTCGATCCCGGTGGTGGTCGTGGCGCAGCCTGCCGACAAGGGCGGGCTCGACTCGCTGGCCGACGACGGCAAGACCGTCGTGCTCGGCGCCGATATCTCCGACGACGCCTTCAAGGCGGGCGTGGACGCGCTCTCGCAGAAGACGATGGGCGCGCGCATGGGCGCGGGCGACAGCTCGCGCTACGTCGGCGAGTCGATCGACGCGCTGACGCGCATCGGCCTCGCGGGCGGCTCGGTCTACAAGCTCGCCGACGCCGAGGCCGGCCTCGTCGACGCGCTCCGCACGCAGGAGGGCGCGATCCGCGCCTCGGTCGCCTCGATCCTCGCGATGATCGACTCCAACCGCGCGCAGCGCGCGGTGATCGACGCGGCGCTCGCCGCCTCGGGCGACGAGCAGGTGATGCTCCTCGGATCGGTCGCCCAGGGCGCCCGCCGTTTCGGTTCCAAGGCGACCTCCGCGCAGTCGGACGCGGTCCGCGAGCTCGTGCGCGGCTCGACCGGCACGACGGCCGATGCCGCCGCCGCCGCGTTCGGCGCCCTGAGCCTGCCCTCGAGCGAGGCCGTGGACCTCATCATCAAGTCGCGCGTTCCCGGCAAGCAGGCGGCCCCGGCCGCGGATGCGCCGGCCGCCGCCGAGCCGTCCGAAGGCGGCTCGATGGAGGGCGATGCCCCCGCCGACCCTGCCGGAGACCCCGCTGCCGACGCGCCGATGGGCGACGATCCGGCGCAGGGCTGAGTCAGGGCGGGGCGTCCGACCCCCGGTATGCTGTTTTGCCTTCCGCCACCCTAGCTCAGCGGTAGAGCAGTGCTTTCGTAAAGCACAGGTCGTGGGTTCGAATCCCATGGGTGGCTTGTCTGCGCGGCGGTCGCGGCCCCAAGGGGCGCGGCCGCCGCGCCGCTTTTGCGCCGCCCGTCAGAAGCCAACCGCCTGGCCGTCTCGCCGCGGGTCGCTCGCGCCCACGTACGCGCCGTCCGCGCGCCAGGCAACCTGCGCGCCCCCGAAGAACGCGCTTCCCGCCGCGTCGACCGAGACCCGGTGCCCGCGCGCCGCAAGCGCCGCGAGCGTCGCCTCCGGGAAGCCGGGCTCCAGGAGGACCGAGCCGTCCTCCATGACCTGCCAGCGCGGCGCGTCGACTGCCGACTGCGGGTTGAGGTCCTGGTCGACGATCCGCACCACGAGCTGCGCGTGCCCCTGCGGCTGCATCGCGCCGCCCATGCAGCCGAAGGCCGCGAGCGGGCTGCCGGCGCGCGTGAGGAAGCCCGGGATGATCGTGTGGAAGGGGCGCTTCGCGGGCGCGTACTCGTTGGGGTGCCCGCGCTCGAGCGTGAACCCCGCGCCCCGATTCTGCATCGCGATGCCGGTGCCGGGTACGACGATGCCGGAACCGAACCCCTCGTAGTTCGACTGGATCCAGCTGACCATGTGTCCCTGCGCGTCCGCGGCGCAGAGGTAGACGGTGCTCGACCTCGGGAGGTCGCGCGCGGTCCACGCGCCGGTACGGTCCATCCGGATCGACTTCGCGCGTTCCTCGAGGTAGGCCGGCTCGAGGAGCCTTCGCGGCGCGTCACCCGCGTGGTCCGGGTCCGCGACGAAGCGATGCACGTCGACGAAGGCCGCGCGCATCGCCTCGACCTGCGCGTGCACGGAGTCCGCGCCGTCGGCGGGCATCGCACGGATGTCGAGGTGGCGGAGGATGCCGAGCGCGACGAGCGCGGCAAGCCCCTGGCCGTTCGGCGGGATCTCGTGCAGCGTCACGCCCCGGTAGTCGATCGACCACGTGTCCACCCACGATGGCCGGTGCGCCGCGAGGTCCGCCGCGCGCATCGCGGCACCCGCCTTGCGGGCCGCGTCGTCGATCCGGTCGGCGATGCTGCCGGTGTAGAAGGACTCGCCGCGCGTCCGGGCGATCTCCCGCAGCGTCGCGGCGTGGTCAGGCAGGCGAACGACCTCGCCCGCCGACGGCGCGCGCCCGTTGGGCGCGAAGGTCTCCATCCAGTGCGGGAAGTCGCGGTATCGGGTGAGCGCACGCCTCCAGCCCGCGGCCGCCATGGGGCTCACCGGGAATCCGCGCTCCGCGTAGCGGATCGCCGGCTCGAGCAGTCGCTCGAACGGCAGCGTGCCGTGCTTCGAGTGCAGTGCCGCCCACCCGGCGACGCATCCGGGGACGGTGACGGCGTCCCAGCCGAGGCGCGGCATCGCGGTGGCGCCGTCGAAGCGTTCGCGGGAGAGCCCCGCGGGCGAGCGGCCGCTCGAGTTCAGCCCGAGCAGCTCGCCGTCCCACACGATCGCGAAGGCGTCGCTGCCGAGCCCGTTCGCGGTGGGCTCGACGACCGTGAGCGCCGCGGCCGCGGCGATCGCGGCGTCGGCCGCCGTGCCGCCCTCGGCGATGGCCGCGAGGCCGGCCTGCGCGGCCAGCGGGTGCCCGGTCGCCAGGAGGTTCGCTGCGATGGTGGGCATTCGCTGCGATCGGTAGGGGAAGTCCCAGCGCATCCTTCGGAGGTTATCCGGCGACCGCGCCCCGTCAGATTTCCCTCAACTTGCGCGATCCGCGACGGAATCGCAGGACCCGGGGCCCTGGGAATCCGACAATGGAATTCTGCGGCGTGAGGTGTGCCGCGCCAAGGAGCGCCACACCATGAAGACGACCGTCCGCCGCACCGACCGCTCGCTCGCCCTCGAGCACATCCAGCCCAAGCCGTCCGACGCACCGACGCGCGGCGGAGAAACGCGCGCCGTTCAGGCGGCGCTTCGGGCGATCCGCTCCGTGCCGTTCGCGGCGGCGACCGTCGTCCGCACGCCTCGCTCGGACGCGCCGTTCATCTGCGGCTGACTCCGTTAGCATTCGCGCGTGCCCGCCTCCACGGAACCTGCCTCGAACCGAACGACCGTGCTGCTGGTCGATGACCAGCCGATCGTCGAGGCGGCGATCCGGCGCCTCCTGGCCGAGTATCCCGACGTGGAGCTGCTGGCGGTGCGCGACGCCGACGCCGGCTACGAGATGGCGCTCGCCCGCCGCCCGGACGTCATCCTCCAGGACCTCATGATGCCCGGCGTGGACGGCCGGGAGCAGATCCGCCGCATCCGGGCGAACCCCGACCTGCAGGACACGCCGCTCGTGGTCCTGACCTCCAACGCGGACGCCTGCTCGAAGGAGGAGTGCTTCGCGCTCGGCATCAACGACTACCTGGTGAAGCTGCCGGACGCGCTCGAGCTGGTCGCCCGCATCCGCTACCACGCCCGAATGGGCCGCGCCCAGCGCGACCGCGACCGCGCGATGCGCGCGCTGGCGCACAGCCAGGCCGAGCTCGTGCGGCGGAACGCCGAGGTCGATGCCGCCAACCGCAGGCTCTCCGCGATGAACGACCTGCTCGGGCAGGAGAGCCAGGAGCAGCGCGAGCGCATCGCCGAGGTCGCGGCCCTCGGCACGAAGCTCGGCCGCGCGCAGGACCTCGCCGAGGTGATGGACCAGACGCTGCGCCTCGCGCGCGCGTTCACCGACTCGGACGCGGGCTCGATCTGGATGGCGGAGCCCGGCGGCATCCGGCTCGTCTACTCGCAGAACGACACGCTCCAGGCGCGGCTAACCGCGGGCGAGCGGCTGCCGCTCGCCGACGTGCTGATCCCGCGCGACTCCGGCTCCATCGCGGGCTACGTCGCGACCACGGGCCGTCCGCTGCGCATCGCCGACGTGCACGTGCTCGACCCGAAGCTCCCGTACCACTTCCGCGGCGACTTCGACCTCAAGATCGGCTACACGACGCGGAGCATGCTGGTGTTCCCGCTGCACGACGCGCGCGACGAGGTGGTCGGCGTGCTGCAGCTGATCAACGCGCGCGGCCGCGGCAAGCAGGATCCGGCGACCGCGACCTACACGCAGGCCGACGAGGCGGCGGTCGAGCTGTTCGCCGGCATGGCATCGCTCGCTGTCGAGCGCGCCAAGCTCGTGCGCGGCGTGATCATGCGCACGATCGCCACCGCCGAGATGCGCGACCCCACCGAGACCGGCGCGCACGTGCAGCGCGTCTCGGAGTGCGCCGTCGCGATGTATGACCGGTGGGCCGCGCTCCACGACGTCGACGAAGCCGAGCGCGTCCGCCGGCGCGACGAGCTTCGCATCGCGGCGATGCTGCACGACGTCGGCAAGGTGGCGATCCCGGACAGCATCCTCAAGAAGCCCGGCAAGCTCGACGACGCGGAGTACCGTCGGATGCAGACGCACTCGATCCTCGGGGGCAGGCTGTTCGCGGAGGCCGCGACCCCGTACGACGAGGCCGCGCGCGACGTCGCGATCCACCACCACGAGAAGTGGGACGGCACGGGGTATCCGGGGGCGATCGACCTCGCGACGGTCTCGGGCCTGCCGGCGGACCTCGACGCGAACCCGGCCGCGACGCCCATGCGTGGCGAGGACATCCCGCTGTTCGCGCGGATCGTCGCGGTGGCGGACGTCTACGACGCGCTCACGAGCCGGCGCTCGTACAAGGAGCCCTGGTCGCGCGAGCAGGTGGCGGAGTTCCTCCGCAAGGAGTCGGGCAAGCACTTCGACCCCGAGCTCGTCGACATCGCGCTCGAGCTGCAGGGCTACTTCGAGTCCGTGCGCGCCCGGTTCTCCGCCGAGCACGCCTGACCGCGCCCTGCGATCAGGCGCAGTCGCCGAGCCGACGCACCACGGCACGCACGCACGAGCTCCGCGCCGCGGCCTCGATCGCCGCCTGGCGGGCCCTCGGGTCGGCACCGACGCGCTCCGGGCACGAGAGGATGAGGCTCTCGAGGAGTCCCTCGTCGACCGTCTCGCCCGTGGCCTCGAGGCAGCGGTCGATCCACAGGTCCGCGAGCCGCTCGTCGGGGAACCCGTAGCGCGCGTGGCGGAACAGCACCAGGTCGAGGATCCGCGCCGGGACGACGGGGCGGCGGACCCAGTCCTCGAGCACGGGTGCGAGCGAGCCGTGGTCGCGGAGTTGGAAGAGCGCGACGTCGAGCGCGTCGTACCAGCGCGGTGCGAGCCGCAGCAGGTCGAAGTCGACGGCGGCCACCGAGCGGGCGAGGGCATCGCCGCGTGACTCGCCGCGGACCGACGGCGCGTTGAGCGGCCGATCGTCCGGGATCCCGTCGATGCGCGCGAGCAGGCGCCGGAACTCGAGCGCGCCGCAGTCGCCGCAGCCGGCGGTGATGCAGAG
>JAIYBS010000207.1 GCA_027488415.1 Planctomycetaceae bacterium
CCCTCGATCGACTCGACGTCGGGCTTCTGCATCTGGTCGAGGAACTGGCGCGCGTACGCGGAGAGGCTCTCCATGTACTTGCGCTGTCCCTCGGCGAAGATCGTGTCGAAGGCGAGCGAGCTCTTGCCGCTGCCCGAGACGCCGGTCATCACGACCAGGCAGTCTCGCGGGATCGACAGGTCGACCGACTTCAGGTTGTGCTCGCGCGCGCCGCGGATCCGGATCGATCGGGCATCGGATGGCTCGGCGGTGCGCTTCATGGGCAGTCCGCAAATATAGGGCTGCCCGCGGCTTGCGGCGGGGCGGCCGCGCGGGGCAGGGGCGGAATCCCCGAATTGTGCGTCCAAACCGCGTGCGTGGCCGAATCTCAGGGAGCGATGCACGCCGGATTCCCCGCCGCCCGACGCCCCGATGCACGCGATGCCGCGCTTGGCCGCGTCGCCGCCGGCATCGTCGCCGCGCCGCTGCGCAGGCGCCTGCGTGCCGACCGCGGCGAGCTCGCGCTCGTCGAGCGCGCCGCGCGACGGATGGTGCTCGGCCGCCGCGTGCGCTGAGCGGGAATCCGTCCCGCCCGACCCGGACTACTTCCGTCCCTTCTTGCCTCGCCCCGCGCGCGTCCCGGGCATGCCCGCCTTCGGGCGCGGCTTCTCGTCCTCCGCGGGCTCCTCGGCCATGCCGTCGATCTCGGGGAGCGCCTCGACCTTCTTGAGCTGGTCGCGCAGGCGCGCGGCCTTCTCGAACTCGAGCGCGCCGGCGGCGGCGAGCATCTCCTCCTCGAGCTCCCGCATCGCCTCGCCCTTGTGGAAGCGCTTCGCCTCCTTCGCGCCGACGGCCTCGCGCTCGGTGCGGTTGGCCTTGATCTCGAGCTCGATGCCGTGGCGGATCGCCTTCTTGATCGTCTCGGGCGTGATGCCGTGCTCGGCGTTGTAGGCGAGCTGCTTGGCCCGGCGCCGCTCGACCTCGTCGATCGCGGCCTGCATCTCGGGCGTCACCTTGTCCGCGTACATCACCACCGCGCCGTTGGCGTTTCGCGCCGCGCGGCCCATCGTCTGGATCAGGCTCGATCGGCTGCGCAGGAAGCCCTGCGTGTCCGCGTCGAGGATGCAGACGAGGCTCACCTCCGGCAGGTCGAGGCCCTCGCGCAGCAGGTTGACGCCGACGAGCACGTCGAACTCGCCCTCGCGCAGCTCCTTCAGGATCTGCAGCCGGTCGAGCGTCTCGATCTCGCTGTGCAGGTAGCGGACCTTCACGCCGTTCTTGTGCAGGTAGTTGGTGAGCTCCTCGCAGAGGCGCTTGGTGAGCGCGGTCACGAGCACGCGCTCGCCGCGCGCCGCGCGCTCCTTCGCGCGCTCGAGGAGGTCCGGCACCTGGCCGCGCGCCGGCAGGATCGTGATCGACGGGTCCACGAGGCCGGTCGGCCGGATCACCTGCTCGGCGACCACGCCGTGGCATCTCTCCAGCTCGTACGGCCCGGGCGTCGCGCTCACGTAGACGACGCTCGGGACGATCTCCTCGAACTCCTCGAAGCGGACCGGACGGTTGTCGAGCGCGCTCGGCAGGCGGAAGCCGTGCGAGACGAGCGTCTCCTTGCGGGCCTTGTCGCCGAAGTACATGCCGCGCACCTGCGGCAGCGTGACGTGGCTCTCGTCGATGATGCAGAGCCAGTCGTCGGGCGCGTGGTTCGGCACGCGGCGGAAGTAGTCCATGAGCGTCCACGCGCGTGCGCCGCGCGGCCGGCCGTCGAAGAAGCGGCTGTAGTTCTCGATGCCGCTGCAGTAGCCGGTCTCCTGGATCATCTCGAGGTCGTACTTCGTGCGCCCGAGCAGCCGCTGCGCCTCGAGGAGCTTGCCCTCGGCGCGGAGCTCGAGCACCCGAGCGTCGAGCTCGGCCTTGATCTCGTCGACCGCGCGCTTCATCTGGTCCTCGGGCATCATGTAGTGCACCGCGGGGAAGATCCACGCGCGCGACTCCTCCGAGAGGACCTCGCCGCTGACCGGGTCGAAGAGCTCGATCGACTCGACCTCGTCGCCGAAGAGCGCGACGCGGATCGCGTGCTGCTCGCTCGCCGGGAAGATCTCGATGCTCTCGCCGCGGACGCGGAAGTTGCCGCGGCCGGGCTCGACCTCCTTGCGCACGTACTGCATCGCCGAGAGCCCGAGCAGGAAGTCGCGGCGCTTGATCGAGGTTCCGCGCTCGACGACGATCATGCGGTTTCGGAACTCGTCCGGAGAGCCGAGGCCGTACAGGCAGCTCACGCTCGAGACCACGATCACGTCCTCGCGCGAGAGCAGGCTGCTCGTCGCGAGGAGGCGCAGGCGGTCGAGGTCCTGGTTGCGGCTCGCGTCCTTCTCGATGTAGATGTCCCGCTGCGGGATGTACGCCTCGGGCTGGTAGTAGTCGTAGTAGCTGACGAAGTAGCAGACCGCGTTCTCGGGGAAGAGCTCCTTCATCTCCTCGTAGAGCTGCGCCGCGAGCGTCTTGTTGTGGCTGATGAGGAGCGTGGGCTTCCCGGTGCGCGCGATGACGTTCGCCATCGTGAACGTCTTGCCCGTGCCGGTGGCGCCGAGCAGCGTCTGGTACCGCTCGCCGCGCTCGAGCCCCTCGACGAGCTGCGCGATCGCCTCGGGCTGGTCGCCCATGGGCTGGTAGGGGCTTCGGAGGCGGAACGGGGAGGCGGGCATCACCCGAAAATGTAGCCGGGCCGCATTTTCTCAGGCCGCTTCTCACGCCACCAGGTCGCGAACGCTCCGCCGCATGAGGGCCCGCACGGCCGGCAGGGCGCTCGCCACGGTCATCGCCGCGAGGACGAGCCAGCCGATCGCGAGCGGTGCCAGCGGCGGCTCGAAGGCGATCTCCTGTCCGCCGAGCTCGCGGTGCCACCGGACGCCCATGCGTGCGAGGTGCAGCCCGAGCGCCGTTCCCACGATCGCGCCCGCGACCGTGAGCAGGAGCACCTCGCCGAGCACGAGCCGCGCGAGGAGCCCCGGGGTCGCGCCGGTGGCGCGCAGGACGCCGTACTCGAACTTGCGCGCGCCGATGTTCGCCGCGACCACGTTGCCCACCCCGAAGCACGCGAGCGCGAGCGCCGC
>JAIYBS010000390.1 GCA_027488415.1 Planctomycetaceae bacterium
CCCACAGGACCCGCCAGCCATGACCACGATCCCCCTCCCGACGTCCGGACCGGTGCGCGACACCATCGAGGCGCGCCCCGAGAGCGACAACTACCTGACGCACACGCGCGGCGTGCTGTCGTGGATCTTCACGCTCGACCACAAGCGCATCGGCGTGATGTACATGTGGTCGGTGCTCGGCTCGTTCCTGCTCGGCGGCATCTTCGCCCTGCTGGTCCGCACCGAGCTGCTGACCCCCGGCCCGACCATCACCGAGGATGCGAACACCTACAACCAGTGGTTCACGCTGCACGGCGCGATCATGGTGTTCCTGGTGATCATCCCGAGCATCCCCGCGGCGCTCGGGAACATCATCCTGCCGATCATGCTCGGCGCGAAGGACGTCGCGTTCCCGCGCCTGAACCTGTTCAGCTACTACCTGTGGGTGTGCGGCGCCGTGCTGTGCGTCCTGTCGCTCGCCATGGGCGGCTTCGACACCGGCTGGACCTTCTACACGCCGTACTCGACCACCACCGACGCGGGCGGCGTGATCCCCGTGCTGACCGCCGCGTTCATCCTCGGCTTCAGCTCGATCTTCACCGGCCTGAACTTCGTCGTCACCGTGCACAAGCTGCGTCCCCCGGGCATGACCTGGTTCAAGATGCCGCTCTTCCTGTGGGCGCTGTACGCGACCGCGATCATCCAGGTGCTCGCCACCCCGGTGCTCGGCATCACGCTGCTCCTCCTGATCGTGGAGCGCACCGTCAACATCGGCATCTTCAACCCCGCGATGGGCGGCGACCCCGTGCTGTACCAGCACTTCTTCTGGTTCTACAGCCACCCGGCCGTCTACATCATGATCCTGCCCGCCATGGGCATCATCAGCGAGATCATCGCGATCAACAGCCACCGGTCGATCTTCGGCTACCGCTTCATCGCGTTCAGCTCGATCGCCATCGCGATGTTCAGCTTCATCGTCTGGGGCCACCACATGTTCACCTCGGGCCAGTCGGCCCTGATGAACACGCTGTTCTCGGCGATCAGCTTCAGCGTCGCCATCCCCAGCGCCGTGAAGGTGTTCAACTGGGTCGCCACGCTCTACAAGGGCGCGGTGAGCCTGACCACCCCGATGTGGTACGCGCTCGCGTTCCTGTTCCTCTTCACGATCGGCGGCCTGACCGGCCTCCCGCTCGCCACCCTCAGCACCGACGTGCACCTGCACGACACGTACTACGTGGTCGCGCACTTCCACTACGTGATGATGGGCAGCGCGCTCATCGCGATGGTCGGCGGCCTCCACCACTGGTGGCCGAAGATCTTCGGGCGCATGTACGACGAGCGCCTCGGCACCATCGCGTGCTGGATCATCTTCATCGGCTTCAACGTGACCTTCTTCACCCAGTTCATGCTGGGCTCGCAGGGCATGCCGCGCCGGTACTACGACTACCAGCCCGAGTACCAGGTCTATCACGTGATCTCGACGATCGGCAGCTACATCATGGCGTTCGGCTTCACGCTGACCGCCGTGAGCCTGTTCGGCAGCTTCTTCAACGGCCGCAAGGCGCCCGCCAACCCGTGGGGCGGCCGCAGCCTCGAGTGGCAGTGCGCGAGCCCGCCGCCGTTCGACAACTTCGCCAAGACCCCGCGCGTCGGTGACTGCTACGACTTCAGCGTCGTCCACTGGGACGAGAAGACCGGCGGCTACTGGGTCGACGAGTCCGCCGAGCAGAAGGGAAGCCACGCGTGAGCCAGATGACCGCACACGACCAGCAGCACGGCCATGACCATGATCACGGCCACGGCCACGACGGGCACCACCACGACCCGAACCTGGCGCACCACTTCGACAGCCTCGCGCAGCAGTTCGACAGCGCGAAGCTCGGGATCTGGCTGTTCCTCGCGACCGAGATCCTGTTCTTCGGCGGGCTGTTCGTGGCCTATGCGATCCTGCGCATGCGCCACCCGGAGATCTTCAGCTACGCGAGCCACTACCTCGACACGATCATGGGCGGGATCAACACCTGCGTCCTGATCGTCTCGTCGCTGACGATGGCGCTCGCGGTCCGCTGCGCGCAGACCAACAACCGCAAGGGACTGATTGCCTGCCTGGTGCTCACGTTCCTCGGCGCGGTCGGCTTCCTGGTGATCAAGTACTTCGAGTACTCGCACAAGCTGCACGACAACCTCGTGTGGGGCCCGAAGTTCTACGTGCCCCCGCACACCGTCGAGGGCCAGGAGGAGGCCAAGCTCCTGAAGACCGCGCCCGCCGCGCCCGGCGCGGCGATCGTCGTCAACGACCCCGCTCCGTTCGCGATCCCGGACCTCGCCAAGAAGCCCGCGGTCGACGCCTCGGCCGTGAAGTCGGCGTCTGCCGGCCCGTCGGGCATCGCCCGCGCGAGCGGCGCTCCCGCCCCGGCCCCCGCGGCCGAGCCCGCGCCCGGACCCGAGGAGGAGGCCCACCCGGGCACCCACCTCGAGGACCCGAACATGCCGGCGAACACGCACCTGTTCTTCGCCATCTACTACGCGATGACCGGTCTGCACGGCATCCACGTGCTGGCGGGCATGGGCATCCTCGCGTGGCTCACCTGGCGCGCCGTCCGCGGCGACTTCAGCAGCAAGAACTTCACCGCGGTCGACACCGGCGGCCTGTACTGGCACATCGTCGACCTGATCTGGATCTTCCTCTTCCCGCTCTTCTACCTCATCCACTGACGCGCGGAAGGAACCTGCAACCATGGCACACCACTCCCACGAACACGCCGAGGCCCACCCCGAGGTCGGCCACGTCGTTCCCG
>JAIYBS010000330.1 GCA_027488415.1 Planctomycetaceae bacterium
AGTCCTGGGTTGGATGGCATCCGGAATGACGATTGACGAAATCGTCGCGGACTATCCGCCGCTCAGTCGAGAGGATGTCCTGTGCTGCCTTTCGAAAGCCGCGGAGGATCAGGGTGCACAGCGCGGAAGCGGGGTTGCATGAAGCTCCTGGTCGACCAAAATCTTCCGCCAAAGCTCGTGCCACGACTGGAGGCCCAGTTTCCCGGTTCCGTCCATGTCAACGAAGCCGGCTTGGGAGGCGCTACCGACATCTCCCTGTGGCGATTTGCGGCGTTGAACGGACTCGACATCATCTCCCGCGACGAGGATCTGGCATACCTCGCCGTGCGCCGCGTCGAGGACGTCTGCGTCGTATGGGTGAGGCTCGGCAATCTGGCGCTCCGCCGGCTGCTCGACGAGATCGTCCGTCAGTTACCGTCGATCGCCTCGGCTCTGGGGGCGCGATCCTGCAGGGTCATCGAGCTCCGCTGATCGCTCAGCCCCCGCCCGCACCTCACGGCATGTTCTTCCACGCGTTCCACGCGACGAACGCGCCCGCGCCGAGGAGCAGCGCCGCGCTCACCCAGCGGCCGTTGGTCTTCAGGAAGCGCTCGCAGCTCTCCTTGATGGCCGCGCTCCCGCCTGCGTGCACGGTCTCGATGACCGCGGGGGCGATCGACGGCAGCATCGAGATCACCGCGAAGACCGCGATGCCGATCGTTCGCTGCGCGTCGTCGGTGATCTGCAGCGCCTGGTGACCGGCAGCGATCGCGACGGAGACGCACTTGGGGTGAATGCCCATCGTCGCGAAGCCGAGCAGTGCCGATCGCAGTCCGACGCGCCACGGCGGGAGCTTGTCGCCCATGTGGCCGCCGAAGCGCGCGGAGAACCAGGCCTTCGTGCGCGCGATGAAGCCGTGATCAGGCTTCTTCGCCGGCGCCCGCTGAAGCTCGACCTCCTTGATCGGCGCACCACGCATCGCGTTCAGGCTTCGCTGGACGCCGATCGCGATGAGGACGACCGCGATCACGGCGCGGACGCCGAACTCGGTCCATGTCGGCGAGGACTCCTTGGCGTCGGTCGGCGCCGTCGGCGCGATCATGAAGCCGATTCCGAGGCCGAACGCCAGGCCCACGGCCGCACCGACCGCGTACATCCACGCGGCGAGCCGCGGCGCGCGCTTGTTGCATGCCATGATCAGGCCGAGAATCAGCGTCTCGGGGCTGAGCAGGATCGCGACGGCGAGCGACGCAAGGACGGTGAGGTGCGTTGTCATGGAAAGTGGTCCCGGAGGAGTGGGACGGAGTTACTTCGCGAGGAACGCCGAGAGCTTCGCGCGCGCCTCGGGCGTGTGGCGGAGCCGCACCAGGTGCGCGCGTTCGGCGGCGACCGCGGCGTCCCAGCCGGAGATGAAGCCCGTGCGGACGCAGTCGAAGCACGCATCGGCGTGCGCGCTCGCGGGCACGGCCGCACGCGCGGCGGCGAGCGCAGCCTCCATGCGCGCGGCGTCGGCCGGCGTGACGGTGCGGCGGGGTGACCGCTGCGGCGCGAACGCGCTGCCGCCGTGCGTCGCCGCGCGCTCGGCGTGGATCCAGCGCTTGGCCTCGTCGATCAGCTGCGACTGCGTGCTGCCCGCGGGCAGGACGGTCGCGAAGAGCCCGGCAGGGACGTCCGCGCACTTCCACGGCGTGCCGTTCGCGGTGGCGACCATCGCCGTCTTCGGGTCGATGCGCGCGGGCAGCATCTGCGTGCCGCCCCAGCCGGGGCAGATGCAGAGCCCGGCCTCGGGCAGACCGACGAGCCACGGCTTCTCGCCCTCGGCGGGGAGCGTGCCGATCAGCGCGTCGCAGTGCATCGCGAGCTCGAGCCCGCCACCGAGCGCCGCCTTGTGGACCACGGCGACGGTCGGGACGCCGAGCGCGGGGATTGACGCGAAGGCCGCCGCGCCGCGCTCGAGGTAGGCATGCAGACCGGCGTCGTCGAGCGCATCGATCTCGGCGAGATCCGCGCCGGCGACGAACACGCGCGTGCTCGAGGACGCGAGCACGAGTCCGCTGCAGCCCTCGCGCGCGATGGTCGCGCACGCCTCGGCGATCGCGCCGACGAGCCACGAGTCGAGCACCACCACCCCGCCTCGCGGCTTCGCCGGGTTCGGGTCGAGCCAGAGGGTGACGATGCCGTCGGCGTCGCGGTCGATGCGGAGGGAGGACATGCCGAAAGCGTACGAAAAAAGGCGGTGTTCGGCTGCCTTCCTTGATGCTGTCCGCATCATGCGCACTCGCAAGGAGACGGAGGTTCGCATGCAGGGAAGCGAGGGATACGATCATGCGCATGGAACAGCACATCACGCTGACCGAGGACGAGCTGCGGGACGCGCGGAAGCTGACGGGAATCACCGACCCGACGGCGCTGGTGCGGCACGTGCTGACCGAGTACGTGAAGAGGCTGCACCTGGACCGGCTGGCGAAGGGTGGATTCGCTCCGGACTTCGAGGGGCCTCCGCGGAGGAGGCCGCCGCACTTTCGGAACGACCTGGACGAGGACGGGAATCCGATTCCGGAGTGAGTGGTCGCCGTGTTTCGAGACCGGTCATCGTTGATACGTGCGTCTGGGTGGCGCACATGCAGCAAGAAGTTGAAGCGGCGAGTCAACCGATGGATCGGTCGAGAATTGGCGCGATTCCCCGCTATCGCCCCGCGAATGCCTTCCGCAGCCGCTCCTGCGCCTCGGCGCCGGCGATGATCTGCGCGCTGAGCTCGGCGGCGCGGTCGAGCACGGAGTCCTCGTTCGACCCGTCG